>QKCF01000249.1 GCA_003246935.1 Sunxiuqinia sp.
ATCCCTAATGAGTTTGCAAGCCTGGATTTTGACAATTCGGAAAGCAAGTGGTGTTGGGAGCGAAGTAAACAATCAGAGCACTTTATCGTGTTTTGGGAAGCTGGTTTTGGTTTAGATCCAAATGCCAGTACAGTATCTGAAGATTTGCGTGTTGATATTGACGACTTGTTGGAAAAGTCAGAAACATTCTTTGATATTAACGTAAATCAGCTTGGTTTTGCTGAACTTGGAAATGGTACCTCAAACCTGGATAAATACAAGATGGAAATCTTTCTGTTTTATACAACAGACTGGATGGCTTTTGGTGGCGGTGTAGATAATGTTGTCGGTGCCTTGTGGATTAATCCATCTACAGTACATCCTGTTGGGCAGGCAATAGCCCACGAAATTGGTCACAGCTTCCAATATCAGACCTATTGTGACTTACTGGCCTATGGTGGTATTGCTGACGACGGCACCCGAGGCTTCCGATACCCAACCGGAAGTGGTAGTACGTTTTGGGAGCAATGTGCACAATGGCAATCGTTCCGATGTTATCCGGATTATCAATTTTCGGTGTATGATTTTACGGTGTATACGGACAATTATTTCCGTCATTTCGATCATGAATGGTACCGTTATGCAAGCTACTTCCTTCAAACGTATTGGACAGATAAACATGGCGACGACTTTATTGGAAAAATGTGGCGTGAAGCAGTTTATCCGGAAGACCCAATTGAGGCTTATATGCGCATGACTGATATTATGGTTGATGAATTGAACACGGAGTTATACGATGCTGCAAGCAAGTTTGTGACTTGGGATATCGACGCTCTTCGTACTTACGGCGCTGATTATATTGGAAAGCTCACTTATAAATTCTACCAGCTCCAGGATGGAACTTACCAGGTTGCTTACGGCAAGTGCCCGGGGACTACCGGATACAACGTTATTCCGTTGAATGTTCCCGATGCAGGAACGACTGTGTCAACAACTTTCACGGGCTTGGCTCCGGGCTCTGCGCTTGCTGCCGACGATCCAGGTGCGTATATAGATAACGGAACGACATTAACGACAACAAGCTATAATCCGGGAGATGCCTCGGTAGCTGGCTGGCGTTACGGCTATGTTGCTTTATTGGAAAGCGGCGCACGTGTTTATGGCGATATGAATAGCATGGATGGTGTAGGCACAGCAGATGCAACATTTACCGTTCCTGAAAGTTGTGCTCGTTTGTGGTTTGTTGTTCAGGCTGCTCCTTCAACCTACGAACCTCATGAGTGGGATGAACAGGAACAAGATGATCTTCAATGGCCTTACACCGTGAAATTTGAGAATACCAACATTCTGGGTAATATCACGATTGCCCCGGATGCGACTCCGGAGGATTTGACACTGACTTATAATCTTTCATTCCCGGCAACGACAAATGGAGATTACACAGGCACGTCGGTTAATCTGCAAACCAATGGCGATATCACGCAGGTTGCTGAAGCTCTGACAATGCAGCCTTCTGAGCTGGACGAAATTTTCCGTAATGCAGGTGAATCAGCGCAAGAAGGTACGATTGCTTTTGCTGCTGTTGAGTCGGACGGATCTTTAAACTATTCGACAACTGCAAACGGATACGGATTCTGGTATAGCGGACAGGGAGATGTTACCAATTGGGGAAATGACAGTAAAATATTTGTTGAGTTTTCACTTAGCAATATGGAATTCACTGTTGGACAATTCCCGGACGGATCTCAAGCCGGTGATACATACACCGTAAAAGAGGCATTTGTTTACACAAAAGACGGAATACAATATAAAGTAACATTTGTTTTCTACGTGACAATACAGTAAGTTAAATTCGAAAGAAGCTGTTTTGACTTCGGTTGGCAGCTTCTTTTTTTTACTTTACTCGTTCGTCCACATCTCTGCCATAGACTACAGGAAAACGCTATTTTGAATAGCTACTGAAACCGATTCTCCAATCGGTTTTTTAATTTATCCCCTTTTATCTTTTCGATGCACCTTGAAGTAAAAAAATATCTCCATTCCTGAAATTTCAGCCTCTCCCTTTACGGTTAATTTCCCTTCAATTTTCAATATAATATACTTGGTAATTGAATCCGTTTTTGTGCTATTTACCAGGTCTCAGATCAAGCCGCATTCGCTTCTATTTTATTTTTTGCTACTGTCCAATGCTTGTTTCAGTAAACAAATTCTGTATCAAAATCACGCCAATGTTAATTTTAAGGTTACAATTTGATAGCGTGTGCGCAAATCATTTGGAAAAATGACAATTGTGGTGTGTGTTTGTTAATCGTCTAATTATTAATACATAACAAGAATGTATATGTCTATAATCGCACCATTTTTAGGGGGATGCCAGGCTTGAAAAAACATCTGTACTAGTTGACTACACATTAGTGACAGTCTTAAAAAAGGAAAATATGCATCATTGTAAACGATCGCTTCTAATGAGTGAATCCACCCCTGAAGTTACTTGAAAAAGTAAAGAACCTAAATCCAAAAGCTTTTCAATTTTCAGTTAATAATAGAATAAAAATTGTGTGCTATGAAAAAACTCTGGTGTCTTGACAATCCGCGAAGGTTGTCAAAAAAACTTCTGGCAATCACGAAGTTTTCTGCATTCTTATTTCTGTTTGCAACAATTACGCATTCGGCCGTAGCTGTTGCATCCCAAACCATTGTCCAACAGGCTAAGTCTGTTAAAGGACAAATCACATCGACAAGTGGGGAGCCTATTACGGGAGCCACCATTTTGATTAAAGGTTCTACGAAAGGAACCGTGTCGGATATCGACGGTAACTTTGCGCTGCAGGCTGAACCTACCGATGTATTGGTTATTTCCTTCATCGGGTACAAGCCCCAGGAAGTTCCTGTTGGAGCCCGGTCTACGCTTCAAATTGAGTTGGAAGAAGAGACTGTAGGCTTAAATGAAGTTGTTGCTATTGGTTATGGTACACAGCGTAAAGCTGATGTTACCAGTGCTGTTGTAAGTGTGAAAGCAGATGACTTTTCTGTTGGTAAAATCGGCGATGCTGCCGAATTGGTGAAAGGTAAAATCGCCGGTTTAAGTATTACAAAATCCTCCGGTGACCCTAATGAGAAGTCAAGTATTATGCTTCGGGGTATTACAACTATTGAGGGTAGCGTAGAACCGCTGGTATTGGTTGACGGAATCGAGGGTTCACTGACAACCGTTGCTCCGGAAAATATAGAATCGATTGATGTATTGAAAGATGCATCGGCTGCAGCGATTTACGGTACACGCGGTGCAAACGGTGTAATCCTGATTACAACCAAATCAGGAAAACGTAATAGTGAGACTCAAACCACCTATTCTTCTTATGTGTCTCTGTCAAACTGGTATAAGAAAGCCGATTTTATGGATACACACGATGTTATTTACGGTCGTACGAACTACGATTATGAGGGCTACGATACCGATTGGTTGAGCGCAGTGACCCGTAAAGCTGGTTATACTCAAAACCACTCGTTGAACATCAACGGAGGTACCGAAAAATCGACTTATTCAGCAAACGTTACTTATTCCGATCAGGAAGGTATTATGCGTAAAAGTGATAGTAACGACATTAAGGCTCAACTTGATTTCAGTCACTATGCATTGAACGACATCATCAAATTCAACGTGAATGCACTTTATTCAACGCATAAAAACACCAATAATAACAATACCTACGTTTATCGTCAGGCATTGATTCGTAACCCGTCATCACCGGTTTACAACGAAGATGGTACGTACAATGAGGATTTCAACAAGTTTCAATATTATAACCCGGTTGAAATTCAGAATGAATTGATTGGTGATACGCGGACTAAATATGCACGAATTACCGGTAATATCACGGTTGAGCCGGTAAAAGGGTGGAAGACAAACCTGATGCTTTCGCGTGAGGAGCAAGAATCAACTTCTCAAAACTATTATACAAGCGATTTTTATTCGCAAGCTACTGCTGATATTCGTGGTACTGCCACAAAATCTTCAGGCAACACCCAGAGTGATAACCTGGAACTAACTTCTTCTTATGATTTGGTTCGCGGCAAGAGTCGCTTGTCAGCATTAGCCGGTTACAGCTACTTATACAATGTTTACGACGGTTTTAGTGCCGGTAACTCGGAGTTTCCTTCTGAGTCATATTTGTATAACGACTTAGCACAAGGCTTGTATTTAACAGATGAGGATCATACCGCTAGCATGGGATCATATAAAAATGATAACAAACTGATCGGTTTCTTTGGTCGTGTAAGTTATGGTTACGACAACCGTTTCAACGCCATGTTGAGCGTTCGTCGTGAGGGTTCTTCAAAATTCGGAGAAAACCATAAATGGGGTACTTTCCCTTCTGCATCAGCTGGTTGGACAATCAGCAACGAAAAGTTCATGGAAAACTTAGGCTGGTTGGATAACCTGAAGATTCGTTCCGGTTTCGGTATTACCGGTGTAATTCCTAACGAATCATATACTTCTATGGTACTTTACGATTACGATACCTGGGGTAAGCACCTGAGTAAAGATGGCGAATGGACTCCTTCTTTAATGATTGCTCAAAACCCGAACCCTGATTTGAAATGGGAAACAACCCGCGAGATCAATATTGGTTTGGACTGGGCTGTTTTTGATAGCCGTTTAAGTGGTTCTGTCGATGTTTACTCCAAAAAGACGGTTGATTTGCTGTATGACTACGCAGTGCCTGTTCCACCGAACCTCTACGGAACAACAAGAGCTAACGTTGGCGAGATGAGAAACCAAGGTATTGAAGTAATGATTACAGGTACACCTGTTCGTAAGAAAGATTTCGAATGGAACACGACTGTAACTTTATCACACAACGCAAACAAACTTTTAAGCTTGTCGAATGAGTTATATGAAACTGATAACTTTAATGAAGTAGGTGGCGTTAGTGATCCGATCTCGGTAGCGACACACGCTATGGAAGTTGGACACCGTTTGGGCGATTTCTGGGGGTTGAAATCCGTAGGAGTCAGTAAAGACGGTTTTGTATGGGTTGAAGTTTCTGATGGTGACGGTGGCTGGGTAGCTAAAGAGTTTGATACGAGCTACAACGACGAGTCGAACCGTCAACGTTTAGGTAACGGTCTTCCTCAGGCTTACCTGGGATGGAATAACACATTCCGTTACAAAGGATTCGATTTGAACCTGCAGTTCACAGGTCAGTTCGGATTCCAAATTTTGAACGTTCAACGTGCTTTCTACGAAAATAACTCGATTGCATACAACCGTTTGAAATCAGCGGCAGATCTGCATGCAGCAGTTGACGCAACTGGTGCTCCGGTGTTGGACGAAAACGGTGATCAGGTAATGGTTACTTTGTCCAGCTCAATGTCTCAAGGGGTATGGAGTGACCATATCGAGGATGGTGACTTCCTGAAACTGACCAATGCAACACTGGGATACTCATTCCCGATTAGTGGTAATCTTGGAAATTACATTAAAAAGCTTCGGATGTATGTTTCAGGCCAGAACCTGTTTTGTATCACCGGATATAGTGGCTTAGATCCTGAGGTTTCTAATTATTTCCTTGCACCAGGTATTGATGATCGTGATAAGTACCCTACTGTGCGTTCATACACTTTCGGTCTTTCTGTTAACTTTTAAAACTGGCGAAAATGAAATTCATTAAATATAAATATATAAGCATTGCTTTTAGTTTGTTGTTACTGCTTGGGGCATGTACGAATCTGGACGAGAAAGTATATGACCAGCTGACAGACGAAACAATCGATGTAAACGACCCTGAAATTTTGAGTTATATGATGGGGGAGGTTTACGCCCAATTCCGCTTCCTGTATTGGGGATGGAACGGTTACTTTGATGTAAATGAAGAATGTGCTGATACATACATGACTCCCAAACGTGTTGGTATTGGTTGGGGTGACTTGTATATCAACATGCACAAACACACCTGGACTTCAACACAAGGGCATATCGAAGCACTATGGTATTATGCCTATGTAGGTATTGGTTATGCCAATAAATGTTTGGATATCTTACCGGAAACCGGACAAGAGCAAGCAGAAATGCGTTTCATGCGTGCGATCAACTACTATATTTTATTGGATGCCTTCAGAAATGTACCGCTTGAAACAACCCAGGAACTTGAAGCCGGTTATTTGCCGCAACAAGCTTCCGCTGATTCAATCTTCAACTTTTGTGTTGATGAGCTGAATGCGATTAAAGATGATTTAGGTACAGAAAAGTATCATGGTTATCCGAACCGTTTTGCAGCCTGTATGGTGTTGGCAAAATTGTATTTGAACCGTAACGCTTATTTCAATACAGATGACGATACGTACTACACGAAAGCATTGGCAGAAGTAAACGAGGTGATTACCGACGGAGGCTATTCTTTGGCTGATAATTACCTGGATAACTTTAAAGCAGACATTTCAACTTCACCGGAAGTTATTTTTGCTATTCCGTTGGATAAAACGAATGCATCACACAACTATTTGGTTAATAAGTGCTTGGTAGGTGCAGGTGCTGCGGCCTATGGTTATACCGGTTCTCCATGGAATGGTAGCTGCGCCGTTCCTCAGTTTATCGAAAGCTATCAGGATGGCGACAACCGTTTGGAATATACCTGGGCAGGTGGCGTACAGTACGAAGCCACAAAAGATGCCGATGGTAACTACGTTCCTCAATCAGGCGATGCTATCGAATTTAGTTCAGATGACTGGGCTGGTCAGGGTGTTTTGAATTATTCAGTGAAAGTACACTCGATTGATAACCCGGGTGCATACCAGCAAGAAGGTTACCGCTTTGTAAAGAGTGAAATCGTTGGTGGCGACGACGGAACATACGGTAATGATGTTGCTTTCTTCCGTTTGGCAGATGCAATGTTTATCAAAGCTGAGTGTTTATTGCGCTTGGGTCAGGATGAACAAACTGCTGCTGATTTGATCACTGAAGTTCGTTCTCGCTCATTCGATGCAGCTGCGAAGGCACAGCGTACTGTAGCCGATTTAACCGGAGGTAGCGTTTACGACTATGGTCACCGCGAATACACCAGTCAAGGATACGCCAACTGGGATCCTGCTTCATATGTTGTGACAAATGAAGGTGGCGACGATATCGAATTCGGAGGTCTATTGGATGATTTGGGCTGGGAATTCGTAGGAGAACACCACCGTCGTCAGGATCTGATCCGTTTCAAAATGGCTGACGGCCGTAATGTGTTTAACGGTAAATCATGGTTCTGTAAAGATGCTACAACAGAAACGCATTGGGACTACTACCCAATTCCGAAATCAGCACTCGATGCGAACATCGACCTGGTTCAAAATGATGGTTATACCGGTAGCTCAAACTAATGAAGACGGTTTTCATTTTTTAGCAAATAAAAACTTACGACAATGAAAAAGACATTTATATATACCATATTACTCCTCTTTGTAGCGGGGCTTATGAGTTGTGGGGACAACACTGGTTTTAGTACCCTGCATAATATGACCGACGATGAGGTCGCGGAGATTGCCCGCCAGGATTCGATTGCAGCAGCAGAGAAAGCCAGAATTAATGCAGATTTGGTACTGCGATATTCTGTTGATATCACTATTTCATCATCCCTGTACGACGGAGCTACCTTAGATATTGATTTAGATCAGATTGCGACTCTGTTTGATGTTTCGGAGGAGGATTTGTTGTTGGGTATTGCCCAGGAAGACGGGGCCCCTGAAATTAAGGGTTTTGCAATTCAGGGAACAACCCACGCTGATTACGCGAGTGCAACGAATACGGGTTCAACCTGGGGACACTGGTGGAATGCTGACGGGGACGTGGTAAACTGGGGAACAACAGCTATGGTGTTTGCCGAGTTTGACTATGACGAGGGCTACTTCAATGTAGGTCAGTACCCCGGACATTTGACAGACGGACAAACCGTAACCGTTATCGAGTGTTTGAAATACAACGAAAAACGGGTAGCTGTAGTAATTACTGTGAATGCACATGCGAAAGAAAAAACTTCCGCAGAACTTGTGAGCACCCAGGATATCA
>QKCF01000372.1 GCA_003246935.1 Sunxiuqinia sp.
ACTAAAGATCTTTTCAACATCAACATTCCGGCTTAATAAAAAATCCAATAAATGCTCTTGTCCCACCCGGGAGGTCTGATTTACCACCAAGCCAACATGCTTTCCTTCGAGCAAGCTTAAATATTTCTCTGGCTGATCAGCTCCGCAAACAATTTCCTGAGCGCTCAATCTGGCTGCAAAACCAACGAAAAGCGCGAAAAACAACAAAATTCTCATATTTTTTCTTTAACCCACACGAATGTAATAATTCAGCTTTAATTCAATCTGATTTCCAACTATCAATTAAACTTTATTAATTTTGAAAGTGAAAACAGATAACTATGAGATACCTCAGCATTGCGCTATTTTTAATAGTAGCTATTAGCTCAACATACACCCATTCTTCAGCACAGAACAAGCCAGCATTCTTGCAAAAACTGCATGATCCCTGGGTTGATAGCCTGATGAATTCCATGTCACTCGAACAAAAAATCGGCCAACTTTTCATCGTACAAGCATACAGTACCGAAGGGAAAACACCAGATGCTGTACTAAATGACATCCGTAATCACAAAGTAGGCGGTGTTATTTTTATGCAGGGGACAGCTCCTCGTCAGGTTGAGATGACCAATGAATTTCAGGAAGCAAGCCAGGTTCCGCTCCTGATCGCCATCGACGGAGAGTGGGGGCCTGCTTTTCGCTTGAAAAACACGCCTCGCTACCCGGTCCAAATGGCACTGGGAGCAATTCAGGATGACAGCCTAATCTATACAATGGGACGGGAAATTGGACGTCAGTTTCGGCGCATGGGGGTACACATCAATTTTGCTCCGGTGAGCGATGTCAACAATAATCCGAATAACCCGGTAATTAACTATCGAAGCTTTGGCGAAAATCCACAAAATGTAGCCCGTAAAGCTTTTCTATACGCCAAAGGCATGCAGGATGCAGGTTTGCTTGCAGTCGCCAAACACTTTCCGGGACATGGTGATACTAACGTAGACTCTCATTTAGGGTTACCCGTTATAAAACACGACACAGCACGTCTGAATGCCATCGAACTATACCCCTTTAAACAGTTGATACTTGATGGAATTGGTGGGGTAATGACCGCCCACATACAAGTTCCGTCGCTTGAACCCAATGTAAAATTACCAGCCTCATTATCGCCTAAGATTGTTCAGAACCTATTGATTACCCAATTTGGGTTCGGTGGTATGATTTTCACTGACGCAATGAACATGCAAGGCGTTACAAAGCTCTATCAACCCGGAGAAGCTGCACTTCTCGCACTGAAAGCAGGCAACGACATGCTAGAAATCGTTCCGGATCTGGATATGGCTGTGGCCGAAGTAAGCAAAGCCGTGCGTACAAACGAAATCAGTGAAGAAGCTATTAACCAACATTGTCGGAAGGTGCTGGCATTGAAAAAATGGATGGGACTTGACTCGCTAAAAATCATTAATCCGAACAATCTTCAACGTGATCTTAACAAGCCCGAGTATCAATTAACCCAACGGTTACTGCACGAAAAAAGCATTACTGCGCTTATTAACCGAGACAACCTCATGCCTCTCATGCGTTTGGATACCAACAAAGTCGCAGTCATATCCATTGGCCGGATCTCGGAAACAGCATTTCAAAAAATGGTAGCCAGATATACCAAGGTTGACATTTTCAATCTAAAAAAAGATGCATCCACAGCCGAGGTTAATCAATTAATAAAACAACTTCAGCCTTATAATGTGGTGATATGTGGCATCCACAACCTAAACCTTTCACCTACAAAAAACTACGGCACCACACCGGCGATGAGTGAATTCATTCGTCAAATCAATAATAAGAAACTGATTGTCTCACTATTTGGTAACGCTTACGCGTTAGCCAAGATCAACGGAATTGAAACCGCAGATGGGCTTTTACTAACATACCAGGAAAATCAAATTACGGAAGAATTGGCAGCACAAGCTATATTCGGATCTATTTCAGCGACCGGTAAACTGCCGGTAAACGTAAATGCCTACTTTCGACTAAACGACGGAATTAATCTACAAAAAGTTGATCGCTTAAAATATACCATTCCAGAAGAAGTTAAAATCTCATCAAGCTATCTTGAACGAAGAATCGACAGCCTTGCTCACCTTGGGATCAATCAAAAAGCCTATCCAGGATGCCAGGTTCTGATTGCCGTGGACGGGAAGGTCATTCTCAATAAATCATACGGCGACTACACTTATGATAAGCGAGAGGAGGTAACCGAAAATTCAATCTACGATATCGCATCTGTAACCAAAGTAGCGGGCGCTCTGCCTGCAATAATCAAGCTATATGATGAAAAAAAGCTTAAGTTGGATATGCCTTTTTCATTTTACTGGCCCCCATTTAGGGGAACCGATAAAGAAAAAATTACCCCGCGGCAGATACTAGCCCACCAGGCACGACTAACACCATGGATCCCATTTTGGCAAAACGAACTAAAAAAAAACGGCAATCTAAGAGCAGCAGTATTTCGGGAAATGCCTGATAAAGAATATAACATCAGGGTATGCTCTCACCTATATATGGATCACAACAACATCCAACGGATGTATGAAGAAATAAAAGATTCGCAGCTACTACCCCGAATAAAATACACCTATTCAGATTTGGGCTTCATCATCTTCCCGAAAATAATTTCAGAACTAGCTCATAAGGATTACGAACAATACCTAAAACAAAATTTCTATAGTCGGCTAGGGGCTTACAACCTCACATACAATGCCTACCAACACTTTCCTCTGGCTCAAATTGTTCCAACAGAAGAAGACACTAACTTCCGGCACGAACTCATACGCGGCTACGTGCACGATGAAAGTGCAAGCATGTTAGGCGGCGTTTCCGGCAATGCAGGACTATTCACAAATGCTAACGACCTGGCTAAATTGATGCAGATGTACTTGCAATTCGGGCATTACGGCGGTGTAAGCTATCTCGACTCAACCAGCGTGGCTGAATTCACAAAAATCCAGTACCCTAAAAATGAAAATCGTCGTGGACTAGGGTTTGACAAACCATATATTGACAACTCGAAAAACACATTGGAACATGCTTTCCCTGCCGTAGATGCCAGCCCTGAAAGTTTCGGACATACGGGCTTTACCGGTACTTTTGTCTGGATGGATCCTAAATATAAAATACTATTCATCTTTCTTTCAAACCGGGTTTACCCAACGCGTAACAACAACAAACTCAGTAGACTAAACATTCGCCCAGCCATGCATCAAGTCATCTATGATGCACTCTTCCGCGGACTTAAAGACTATTAAAAGTCGTTAAAATGTTTTTTAACATCTTTGCATTTTCAAGCCCTTCTCATCTTCCAAATCTCCCATACCGCAAGAGCTACAGCGCTTCAAAAAGGTTACATTCTGCTATTTTATTTCCTTATAACTGACATCCCCACTCCCGTGCCTTTAAAACAGACACATTATTAAATTATTAATTCTAACTTTATGGGAGTTAACACGGATTTCAAACCATTAAAATTTTACCGCCATGGAGAGAAAAATCACCTTCAACGAGCTTCGTAAAATCAAAGACAGTTTGCCTGACGGCGCAATTCACCAGTTAGCAAATGAATTTCACGTTGAAGTAGAAACCGTCAGAAATTATTTTGGAGGAGCTAATTACGATCGTGGACGATCTGTTGGGATACACATTGAGCCAGGGCCTAATGGAGGAATTGTTTTATTAGATGACACACAAATACTAGAACGTGCAGAACAACTTCTACACAATGTACATTAATTCGAATTTCAATTTTTAGTTTTTGTCTGGGGATTGTCATCAAGTACTGACAATCCTCTTGTTACAAAAAAGGTTGCATTCTCATCAATTCGGAGTGCAACCTTTTTTGTATTTTGGATAAAACTATGTCTTAGCTTCGTCTTTTCTTGTTTCCTGCGTAGTTACTGTTATTACCACTGAATTCCTTCTTACGTCCCCTGGAACGTTGGAATCCGGCAGGACCATCTCCTGTTACCCGATCGACCTTTACACTGTAACCATCGATTGAGGCATGACTCATGCTTTTAATCAAATCTGCTTCATAACGACTATCGATTTCGAAGAACGAGAACTTACGTTGGATATCAATTTTCCCGATTTCGATATTCTTGCGACGAAGATTTTCGTTGATTAAACCAAGCAAACGTGATGCATTCAAGTTCTGCTTCTTACCTGCATTAATGAAAAGGCGAGAGAAATTAACGCGATCGCCGCCTCGATCACCGCGTCTGTCGCGTCCGCGAGGTTCTTTTTCTCCTACGTTCAAATCGGCTGCATCACGATAGTACTCAATAAAGCGGTTGAATTCAACCGACACAAATCGTTTCAGAATTTCATCGCTATCCAAATCGCCGAATTTATCCTTGATGGCCTGCATATACGGATTAATCCGTTGATCATCAACTTCTGTTTGTACTACACGGTCAATCAAGTGCATCAACTGCACTTCGCAAATCTCGTCTCCACCAGGCACCATCTTACGCTCAAAGCGCTTATGCGACACCTGTTCGATCTGACGAACTTTACCAGTCTCACGCATATTGATGATAGAAACAGAAATACCTTTTTTACCAGCGCGTCCTGTACGACCACTCCTGTGAATATACACTTCCGGATCATCAGGCAAACTGTAGTTTATAGCATGAGTCAGTTCGTTTACATCCAACCCACGAGCAGCAACATCGGTAGCCACCAACATTTGCAGGTTCTTGTTCCGGAAGCGCGCCATTACCTGGTCACGCTGTGCCTGCGACAAATCACCATGCAAAGCATCTGCGTTATAGCCGTCTTCCATCAGTTTCTCTGCCACTTCACGCGTCTCCATACGTGTACGACAGAAAACAATTGCATAGCAATCGGGATAGTTATCAGCAATACGCTTTAATGTCAAATACTTGTCTTTTGCATGTACCAGGTAGTAATGGTGCTCAACGTTATCCGAGCCTTGATTACGCTTACCAACAGATAGTTCATCCGGATTATTCAGATATTTGCGACTCATGTCGGCAATTTCACGTGGCATTGTTGCCGAAAACAACAAGGTTTGTTTCGTTGATGGCGTATTCGCAAGAATCGCGTCCAGCTCATCCTTGAAACCCATCGTCAACATTTCATCAGCTTCATCCAGCACCAACCAACGAATTTCGCTTACGTTCAAGACGTTACGACGAATCAGGTCGTTTACACGTCCCGGAGTACCAACCACAATTTGGCCGCCACTACGTAGTTCGCGAATTTGTTTCGAAATATCAGTACCTCCGTAAACGGCGATATTTTTAAACCCTCTCAGATATTTTGAGAAACTCTCCAAATCCCTAGAGATTTGCAAACATAACTCACGAGTAGGACATAAAACCAATGCTTGTACTGATTTATTGCTCAAATCAACATTATGCAATAAAGGCAAGCCAAACGCTGCAGTTTTTCCGGTTCCGGTTTGCGCTAAGGCTACCAGGTCATTGTCGGCTTGTAAAAGGTGAGGAATCGTTTTTTCCTGAATAGGTGTAGGTTGCTGAAATCCCATTTCTGAAATAGCACTCAGCAGTTCGGGTTTTAGACCCGTTTCTTCAAATGTCATCTTTGTGTTCTAAATAATTTAAGTGCAATCCGCACGCTTAATCCAAACAGCACTGATGACAAAAAAATTTACTTTACAATAGCCCCCTTGCCACCTATGCGCCAGAATTGAGGCTGCAAAGGTAATCTATTTTTCTTACAAAAAACAGGATTCTACATTGCACCCTCAAAATCACCTCGTTCCACTGGTATAAATCCGGAAATTTTTAAAACAGAGACAAGCAAACACTATTCGTCCATTTCTTTCAAAATATTCTCGACCTCTTCCTGTGTCTTATGAAGTTTTTCCTTACAGAATTTGATTAAGGTTGAAACCCGCTTTACTTTTTCTGAAAGTTCATCAACATCGAGCTCTTCATTTTCAATTTTCTCGAGAATCTCATCTATTTCTTCTACCGCTTCTTTATAACTTAATTTTTTAGGTGCCATGTTTATTGTTTTTTTATGATTTTACTTACCACACTACCATCCGACAAACAAGTTTGAAGCTCATCGCCTTCAGTTAACTCAGTCACTGACTTGATAATCTTCCCATCTTTATAAGCCAAACTATAACCGCGCTTTAGTACGCGCACCGGATCCACCAGTCGTTTCCGCACACCAAAGGCTTCCAACTTATTCGTCTGAAGCCGAAATCCATCCTTCATCCTGATTTTCAACACGTGCTTACTTTCATCCAGTTTTACTTGCCTCGTCCGCAGCATACGCAGTGTGCCGTACTGAAGCTCTCCGATTCTATGCTGTAAGTCATACACTTCATCTTTCAACAACCGTTGTCCTGCCACCGCAAGTCGTTGTGAATTTTTCTGAAAACGATCATTTTTCACCTTCAGATACTTCGGAACATTATTGCGAAGATGCAACAGGTTAATCTCAAACCGATGCTCTTCTTCTGTGACCAATTGTCGCACTCCTTGCTTCAAATTCAACGCGGCCTGCTCCAGATAATTTTGCTCCTCGTCCAGTCGTTCCTGAACCAAACTACAAAACGAGCTTCCAGCTCCAGCAACATTTGCTCAAATGTCTCAGCACCGTTAATCAAAAATTCGGCAACAGCAGTTGGTGTTTTCATTTTAGTATGAGCCACCAAATCGATAACAGTCTCATCTTTATCGTGTCCAATACCGGTAATAACCGGAACCGGAAACTGAGCCACATGATAAGCCAACTCGTAATTATCGAAACTGGCCAGGTCGAGTTGTGCCCCTCCCCCACGAATTATACAAACAACATCGAAGAAATCTTCATATTGAAAAACCAGCTCAAGAGCATTAATGATCGAACCAGCAGTTTCGGTTCCTTGCATCACTGCGGGAAACAGCTTTGTATAAAATTGAATATTTCGCTGATTATTATTCAGCTGATCCATAAAATCCTGCAGGCCGGCAGCTGTAGGTGATGAGATAATTGCTACTCGCTGCGGCACCAATGGAAGCTCCAACTCACGGTTCATATCGTAAACACCATCCTCCTGCAACTGCACAATAATTTCGCGACGCTTCCGGGCCATATCTCCCATGGTGTAGCTCGGATCAATATCACGGATATTTAAGCTCATTCCATAAACCGGATGATACTCAACTTTCACACTCACCAGAATTTTAATCCCCTGCGTAAAAGACTGTCCAGTAGTTGTTTCAAAATACGGCCGCAACATTCGAAAACTATAAGACCAGATTGTTGCGCGAGCCCTTGCCAAAACTTCTTTAGAGGAAGGATCAACATCGACCAATTCCAAATAACAATGACCAGTTCTGTTCACCGTCATCTCACTAATTTCAGCCTTTACCCATACCGGGGTGGCAAAAGCATCATCCAACGTATCTTTTATCAACTGGTTTAATTCCAGTAAGGATAGCTGACTTTCCTTCATTTATTGATAGTTAATTTCAGTTTTGTTGATCAACCTTAACGACTTTCAGGTTCACTTGTTTATTATTGCTCCGTAAACCGGCAATATAAATTCCCCTGGCTAACATCTCCAGATCCAATTTAACAACGTTGTTTTCGGGCTCCAGCTTCTTCTTAAAAACTACAACACCGGATAAATTAGTCAAGGTCAATTCAAGTATTTGATTCCGCTCCCCGTCCAAATTTTCAAAGCAAATTTCAGATGTAAACGGATTCGGGTAAGCTAGCCAACCTGATACCGTTGCCTTTTCAGCATCGCCCCCCTGTAACAGTTTTTTAAGCAATTGGTCGGCAATCTCAAAATCCGGAATTCCGTATCCCAGCAGACTATCGGGAGACAAATACTGATTGGCACCTTGCTCAATCGCAGCTTTTAACTCCAACGCCGTTGCATCCGGGTTTGCCTGCCATAAGCAAGCCGCCATTCCTGCCAACACAGGTGATGCGAAAGATGTACCACTCAACGTTCCAATGATCCCGCTTGAGGTAACCAAGGTTGTTTCCAACCCCATGGCCACTACATTGGGTTTCACAGCACCATCTGCTGCTGGACCAAGCGAACTAAATGAAGCCCAAGCTCCGGTTTGACCTACGGCACCTACTCCCAACACCAAGTCCCCATCTGACGGAGCAACAAGATAGCGCCACCTGGTACTGGCTTCATTTCCGGCGCTTGCACAAACCAGAATCCCCTTCTGAACAGCTATATCAGCGGCTTTCGTCACGCGAGTTGTAGCACCATCCATATCTGCATAAGTATGATTCATGGTACTGTCATCAAACTGCGAATAGCCAAGCGATGAATTAATCAAGTCTACCCCCAGCGAGTCGGCGTACTCGGCAGCAGCCACCCAATTATCCTCCTCAACCAAAAATTCCGAATCAACATCTTCAGTTCGCAACAAATAATACGAAGCTTGCGATGCAGCACCAATCAACTGACCTTCCATGTTACCAGCCATCGTTGAGAGTACACTCATCCCATGATAATGTTCAGCGTAAACATTATTGCCTGGCGTCACAAAGTCCCGGGTTCCTATAATTCTATTCTCTGAAATCAGGTCTGCAAAAGCATCATATTCATTTACGCTGTAGAAGCCAGCATCCAAAACAGCAATTTCAATCCCGGCACCAGTATATCCCTGGTTATGCAAAAATCGTCCGTTCAACTGACCGATTTGATATACAGATCCACCATACAACGACGTGTCGATAGCTGCCGAAGTTTCCTCTTCCGCCCATTTCAATTGAAGTGATTTTGACGTTATGCCCGGTTTGGTTAGCTGTACCTGCAGAACGAAGTCCAACTCGCTTATTTGTTTTGCCAAAGCCGAGTCAGCCTTAAGCGTACATCCGTTTAACCACTTGGACTCATGAACAAGCGATGCGCCCAAACTAGCCAAACTATCGGTATAAACAGCTGACACAGGCAGGTCTGTCTCATCGATTGCAATTCCTTGTTTTTCGCGACGAGCGATTGCTCTGGCTGATAAAAACATCTCCGGAGAATTAACAGAAAATTCAGTTCCTGTTTTATCGGAAAACGCAACCCAATAATAATTGACGACAGACTGAGCTTCCAGTAAACTTGCAAAAAGCAAGTTTAACAGCACAAACCCGATAAGCCGTTTTATCGCCATAACGTCAGTGAATTCCTTTTTGCATCATATATTCAGTTGGATCTTGCATAAACTGCTCCGGATCCACAATTTTGTTCCGATTTTGATCCAACTGATTGTATCGCACCTGTTCTACGCTATCCAACACAGATTGATTTTGAATCAGCCCCTTCTTGTATATCAGTGCGTAGCTTAACTTACCATCTTCATCGTAATAATTCCAAACATCTTCGCGAATACCGGCTTTATAAAATGCTTCGGTCTCCAAATCTCCGTTTGGGTGAAAAATCTGGCAATAACCATCTCGTTTACCATTCTTCATCTGGCACTCAAAATATACTTTTCCCGATTTATAATATGCCCGATAAATCCCTTCTTCCACTCCTGCAACATAGTTGGTTTCCACGAACAATTCACCGTTTGGATAGTACGTTCTGGCAACACCGTTTCTAAGACCATCATTATAAGTCTCTTCCGATACTTTCTGTCCATTATCGTAATAATCCCAATGCCCTGCTTTGACTTGCCCTGCATAGAACCCCATTGCCACTTTATTGCCAATGTTATCGAACAAGGTAACTGAGGTCGTATCTGCATTCTCCGAATAGTCGATCAGAGCTTTTACCACACCATTTTCGTGATAACGCTTCCACTCACCAACTGGTTTGTCATTCTCAAATTGCCCCTTATAGAGCAGCTTTCCGTTGGGCTGTTTTTTCTCCCAATATCCCTGCTTCTTACCAGTTGCATCAAGCTGATTAACCGAATCCTGAGCCGTTACAGAGCCCACTATTACAAAAAAAAGAAAAACTGAAACTATAATTGTTTGCATGGTTACTCAAATATCGTTGCTATTTCTGCATTCACTTTCTCAATCAAAGCTAATGAAAAAAGCGAAGTCTAAAAGAGATTCCGCTTTTGTGTGTTTTGCTAATTGATAGCTATTCTTCCATCAATGCCTTTAATAGTGCGCGAACGGAAT
Source organism: Sunxiuqinia sp. (assembly GCA_003246935.1). GTDB lineage: Bacteria > Bacteroidota > Bacteroidia > Bacteroidales > Prolixibacteraceae > Mangrovibacterium. Next base: position 10,114 of record QKCF01000372.1, read on the forward strand.
TAACCGACTCCACTTTATATGAAGCTGCGGTATTCTTCAAGCCAACCTTAACCGTAACGGCCGATTGAGGTAACTCCCTAAACATATATTCATCCGTCCAATCATCGCCAATTGCAATAATATTGTCTACTTCCTGATTTTTCAGCAAGCGCATTGCAGCCACACCTTTGTTGATACCACCCGCCTTGACTTCAATTACTTTGTTTCCTTCCATTATTTCCAGATTGTGGTTGGCAACCATCGTATGAAGCTCATCCTTCAATTCGTTGGCACGCATTTCTCCTTGTTCCGGCTCTGCCTTCCGGAAGTGCCATACCAGGGAATAATTTTTCTCTTCAATAAAAGTTCCCGGAGTTCTGTCGACATACGACTCTAACAAAGGACGAATTAACGGTTTCCAGTTACTATTCAGGTTCTCAATCATTTCCCATTCACCGCCAATACGACGCAGCCACACTCCGTGCTCTGTAATCAAATTGACCTTGTGATGTCCAAGCCATTTTTCCAGCGTATCTCTGTCGCGACCACTGATAATGGTCACCATATTTCTCGGATCGCCCTCCAGCGTTGTCAAAATCGAGTGCAGCTCTTCGTCAGGCAGGGCAGCCTGCGGATCATTTTTAAAACCTACTAAGGTTCCGTCGTAATCCAGGAAGATTGCCCTTTTTTGAGCCGCTTTAAAATGTACAACGAGCTCCTTCCGAACATTGGGAGTTATCTTCTTTGCTAAGTAATTTTGCTGAATCGTCTGAACTTTTTCGAGTGACTCAACAAACTCAGAAGCCCATTTGAACACGTCATAGCGACTAATCCGTTGCTGCAGAACACTCATACGGGCTCGCTGCTCTTCCAAAGGCATATTTAACGCCTGATGCAGTGCCTCTGCAATTTCCGCTTCATTGTTCGGATTGATAATGATGGCTTCACCCAGCTCTTTCGCAACACCCGCCATTTCACTAATTACCATCACGCCGGTTTGATTGATGCGCGAAGCAATATACTCTTTCGCGACGAGATTCATTCCGTCGCGAACAGGAGTAACCAACGCAACGTCGCACGAGCTGTACAATTCGATCAAGTTATCAAACGGTAAAGAACGATAGAAATACCAGATTGGCGTATAATTTATCCCTCCAAAGCGACCGTTAATACGCCCTACCAACTCATCTATTTCGCTTTTCAACAGCTTGTATTGTTCAACCTCGGCGCGCGACGGAACCACCAGCATGATCAAAGTCACCCGATTGCGGTATTCCGGATATTTCTCAAGAAAACATTCAAATGCACGAATCCTGTTCGGAATTCCTTTTGTATAATCCAGCCGATCGATCGAAAGAACTAACTTCCGGTCGGGTGACATCAGGAAATATTTTTCCAACTCTTTGTGTAATTCTGATTTTTCGGGTAACGATTTCCGAAAAACCTCACTCGCCTTGTCCTTAAATTTCGCGTAATCAATTCCCATCGGGAAAGCGTCACCCAAAATGATCCTGTTCTCGACATGAATCTGATTAAAAGACACGTCATAACCCAACAGGCGGCGAACAGAACTAAAAAAGTGTCGCTCATAATCATAGGTATGAAACCCAATTAAGTCGGCACCAAGAATACCTGCAATCAGCTCTTTTCTCCACGGAAGAATTCGAAATACCTCGAAGGAGGGGAAAGGAATATGCAGAAAGAAGCCGATCGTAACATCCGGCATTTTATCGCGAATCATTTGCGGCACCAACAACAGCTGATAATCGTGCACCCAAATAGAATCACCGGGTTCAGCAACCTCCAGAACTTTATCCGCGAACTTCTGATTAACAGCCTTGTATGCCTCCCAGTATTCGGGATTATACTCGATATGCTGCGTAAAATAGTGGAACAATGGCCAAATTACATCATTACTAAATCCTTCATAATAAAGGTTGATCTCTTCCCCCGAAAGGTGTACCGCCTGGCAACTTTCATCCAAAAGCCGCTCATCGATTTGCGCTATTTGTGTTTCATTTAAATCATCTGAAGGAATACCTGACCAACCAATCCACTGCCCCCCAAAATCTTTATAGATTGATCGCATTCCGGTAGCTAAACCACCCACACTGGGGGTAAACGAAAAGCGATCCTCTTCTTGTTTAATACTAAGCGGTAATCGGTTGGATACAATGTGAATTTTGTTCATAAGATTCTATTTTATTTTAATCTTAAATCATTTTAAGAAAGAGCCATACCATTATGACTCAACATATTCGCCTGTAAAATGTTGGTAAGCTTAGATAGCATTCCGGTTAAATCCGCATTAAATAGGTGCTTCGGATCAGAATACCTAAATTTGAGAAAATTGATTCAAAACGATTGAAAGTCGGCCTCAAGCCCAAGGCGAATAATCTGAATATGAATCACAAATATAGTCAAAAATATCGAGTTAACAAAATATCACAAGCACTCAATTTTTGACGCAGGACAAAAAATTGCCTATGAATAACTTAAATTACGGAATCGTTGGGAACTGCAGAAGCGCAGCTCTAATTTCAGAACAAGGGACAATCGAATGGCTCTGTTTACCGCAGTTTAACTCATCCTCGGTATTTGCCTCAATACTCGACCAGGATAAAGGAGGCTTCTTCGCGGTAAAACCCAGATACCTCGAAAGAACAAGTCAACATTACGTGCCCAGGACAAACATTTTGGTTACGCGTTTTCACTGCCTCGACGGCGTTTTCGAGATTCACGACTTCATGCCTCGTTACCGAATTGACAAAAATGAATCATACTACACTCCACCCGATCTCATTCGCTATTTTAAACATATTGTCGGTGATCCGGAGATAACGCTACATTATTATCCACAATTAGAATACGGAGTACCAGGCACCAAACAAACGGTCAAAGATGAATATTTGAAAGCATCAACTGTAAAAGGCCCCTATGATTCTCTTTATCTATATTCGAGTTTCGATTTAAAACTTTTTGATGGCTCTAAATCGGCAAAGCTTACCAAAGACGAGTATTGCCTGATTAGCTACAACCAAAAATTACTACATCAGGATGTGCGACGCTCAATGCTGAAACTGGAACGCACCAAGGTTTACTGGCTAAATTGGTCAGAACGAACAACCTTCTACAAAGAATTTCAAGAAGAAATTATACGAAGTGCTTTAACATTAAAGATGTTGAGTTTCGACAAAAGCGGGGCTATTTTGGCAGCTCTCACAACCTCGCTGCCCGAAACAATTGGTGAAGAACGAAACTGGGATTATCGTTTTTGCTGGATCCGGGATGCCTCAATGGTGGTAAAAAATATGACCTCGCTAGGGCATTTTCGAATGGCACGCCACTATCTGAATTTCATCATCGATATATTACCTGAGAAAGATGAAAAAATACAGATCATGTATGGTATTCGTGGCGAAAAGAAGTTGACGGAGCAAATTTTGGGACATCTTGCGGGCTACGAAAATTCATATCCTGTTCGGATCGGGAATGCTGCCTATAAACAAAAGCAGAATGATATCTACGGGATCTTACTCGATGTTATTTACCAACATTTCGAACTCTACTCAACCAGTTTAGAGCATAGCGAAGAACTTTGGACAATTGTCCGTAATGTTGTTAATGTCGTAAAAAACAACTGGCAAAAGCCGGATCGGGGAATCTGGGAAATTCGAAGTGAAAACAAGCACTTTACATTCAGTAAAGTCCTCTGTTGGACAGCTATCGATAGAGCCGTGAAAATAGCAGAGCTTTTAAAACGAAAACCCAGCATTGTCACCTGGAGTAAACTACGCGATAAAATAAAAGAAGACATTCACCAAAAAGCATGGTCGGAAAACAAAAAAGCATTCACTCAAGCTTACGGAACAGAAGATTTGGATGCATCAGTCCTGCTCATGGAATCGTACGGGTTTATTGACGCCAAAGACCAGCGCTTTGTCGATACTGTAACAGCAATCCAAAACGAATTGGAATACAACGGTCTGATGTTCCGCTATAAAAACAAAGACGACTTTGGAACGCCAAAATCAGCCTTCACAATCTGTTCGTTTTGGCTCATTAAAAGCTTATACAAAATCGGCCGCAAAAAAGAAGCCATTCAAAAGTTCAAAACATTGTTGAGCTACTCTAATCATTTGGGACTGTTCAGTGAAGATTTGGATTTTGAAACCAAGACAATGCTTGGAAATTTTCCTCAGGCTTATTCGCATCTGGCTGTTATCGAAACAGCAATCACAATCTCGGACGGCGAAATTACACACGACGAATCAATTATGGACGTTATACACTAAAAAGAAGGCTGTCCAATTCGATGTTTGGACAGCCTCTTCATCACTTATAAA
>QKCF01000142.1 GCA_003246935.1 Sunxiuqinia sp.
TCTTCGTCGCCTTCGTCTGTCAGATCAAGAATCTGGGGATTCTTCATGGCTCGTTCTTCAAAATCTCCGATGCGCTCATCCCAATGGTTGGCAAACACCAGAATTTGTGCTTTGGGCAGAGTGTAGCCCATCCGGTAAAGAATTGGCCTTACTTTGGGGCTAAAAAACTGTTCGGTATCGTCCACAGCCAACAGATTGACTTTGGTCATAGGAATCCCTGTTGAACTAAGCAATTCATCGATCCGCACAGGAGTGCCAATCAGAATATCAAGCCCTTCATAGATCGTATCTTTCTGGTACTGAAGATTGCCATTGTCGAATACAATAAAGGTTCGCAGATCAGTGTTCTTAGCCAGCAAGTTAAATTGCTCCTCCATTTCGTAGGCTTTCTCTTTCGATTCAACCATAACGATTGCCCTTGGTGCTTCTTCTACTGCTTCCTTCAGCTTTTGAATAATACTAATTACCAGGGTAGTTGATTTTCCAGAGTTTGGAGGTGCTATAGCAATCAAATCGGCGCCCGATCTGATCATTGGCAGTGCCAGTGTTTCCAGTTCTTTTGGTTCTTGATCAAAACCGGCGTCAATTATTGCAGAGGCAAGGCCAGGAATCAATTTCTTCAGTTTCATAAAATTGTTGTTTTGCCGGAGCTGGAGCTATTCGATCTCCAATGTTATACCGGAGTGTCTTGTTTTAGCAACTCGAAAAAGCTCAATAATCAACTCCGGATTGCGATTGCAAAACTAGTGATAAAATAATTCAACCTGCACCAACCACCGGCAATAGTCGCAGTTTTTTCTGTTGCTGCACCCCATGTTCCCGAGCCAGAGCTAGAGAACTTGAAACAAAATCGTTCATATGCCGATACAAACAATGTTGTAACTCGTAATTTCTGATAGTTATTTTTTTCTGATTGGTATGAAATTCGATCAAGATAGAATCTACATTAAGGTCAGTGTTCGGTGCTATGCGGAGTTAAATGATTTTGTTCGGTGCTATGCGGAGTTAAATGATTTTCTAGAGGAAAAGTGGAAATTCAAACCATTCACCGTGAAATTGAATGCACCTGTTCTAGTATCTGAAGCCATTGGTACCCTCGGGATTCCCTTGTCGGAAATTGATCTGATTTTGGTGAATAGCAATCCGGCCGAACGTAGCCAAAAATTGAAGGATGGCGATTATATATCGATGTACCCAACTTTTGAAACCTTTGATATTGGCAGTTTAAAGACCAACCCCAGAGAGGCTTTACGAAGAACAAGATTCATTGCAGATGCTCACTTGGGAAAACTGACGAAATATTTACGTATGCTTGGGTTTGATACCTTATACTGTAATGATTTTGGCGATGAAGAAATCATCAATATCTCCCTTAAGGACAACCGCATTATTCTTACACGTGATAAAGTTTTATTGAATTCTAGCCTAGTAACCCATGGGTATTATGTAAGAGTAGTCGATAAGCATCAGCAACTGATTGAGGTCGTTAATAAGTTTGATCTGATAAGTCAGTTTAAATCATTTACAAGATGCATGACTTGCAATGCGTTATTGGTGCCAAAAACGCCTGAACAAGTGAAAGTCTTAATCGATGAGGATACATTTGCTCATTTTAATGAGTTCTTCTATTGTACCACTTGCAACAAGGTTTTTTGGAAAGGCTCACATTTTGAACGCATGGAATGGCTGATTTTGTCTCTTGCCAAGATGCAAAAATGATCGTTATCGTTATCTTCTTTAAGATTTCCAGATAGTTGATCGTATTGCCGAAGATCCCAGTCCCCGGGCTCTTTATGGCGACTTAGTTAGCATTGGTGGTACGAACACCTCCCAATAGGGGAAACTGGCTTTGTAAACCAGCCCAACCTGATGGTTATCCGGATAGCCCCGATTTAGATAGATTGCAGCTATTTCGTGCATACAAGAATACTCAGCAAAGTGGTTATGTCAATAAATGATAGGGAAGGCAAGATATAAATTAACAGCTAGACACTATAAAAAAGCCAGACGAGCAAATTACTGTCTGGCTTTTAGTATTGTGAAGTTTTGAAAACTAATTTTTCAAAAAGACACAGAGAAAATATTTCTCTGTAGCTTTATATTCTGACGATCCCGCAAACTATTGCTTATCTTCATCGTTTTTTTCCAGGTTTTCAGCAAGCCTGGATTCTTCAAATCTTGCATCTTTGAACCCATGTTTTTTTGTTAACAGGCTATGGCTGTCCATACTTCCTGCATAATTATTAATACTTGAAGAACCATACTTGAGCCCATGCTTTTTGGTCATCAGACTGTGTCCTTCTATACTTGCTGTATAATTGTCAACATTTGAATGGCCATACTTGAGTCCGTGCTTTTTAGTTGTCAGGCTGTGTCCATCTGAACTTGTAGTGTAACTAACACATGAATTCCCGTGTTTCTTGGAAGCTGGTTGAGCGCTAACTGCGAATGTAACCAGACAAATGCTGATGGTAAATATTAACTTTCTCATTTTCTGACATTTTAAATTATTACTAAGATTTAACGATGCGTATATCTGCAATTACGGCAAGATCACTGGAAGGTTGTACAAAAAGAAAACAAATTGAAAGAAAAATGTTATTTAAAACTTACTTCATTGAGAACTAAATACTTTGAAACTATTTTGCTATTAGTGGCAATTCAGCACCATTCTTTTTCAGAAATTTGAATTGCTACATTAGCTTTAAAAATCGGACGTCAACATAGAGGACAGCCTCTTGTATGGATCTATTATTTATGTTGTATTTGTATATTTTGCGGTGGTTACTTTCCGATACAAAAATTCTTAAAGATGTGACCTAGCACCTCATCATTTGATATTTCACCGGTGATCTCACCAAGGAAGTGTAAGCACTCGCGGATATCCTGTGCCAAAAAGTCTCCGCTGATACCACCGTGCAAGCCATCGATCACA
>QKCF01000166.1 GCA_003246935.1 Sunxiuqinia sp.
CCGGATACTTACATTCTGGAATTGGTGCGCCAGGGAAAATCGCTGGATGATGCCCGCGAAGGTGGTTGTAGCGGATGTATCGAAGTGGGAGCTTTTGGTAAAGAAGCATATATTTTGACAGGTTATTTGAACGTTCCGAAAGTACTGGAGGTGACTCTGAATAACGGAATCGATCCGGTAACAGGAGAAGTGGCTGGTATTGAAACAGGTAATCCGCGCGAATTCAAATCGTATGAAGAGCTGTATGAGGCCTTCCTGAAACAGCTGAACTTCATCGTTGATCAGAAGATTCGTGTAAGCAACTACATCGATCGCATGTTTGCGAAATATGCACCGGCTCCGTTGTTGTCGGTATTGATGGATGACTGTATCAAGAAGGGCCGCGATTATTACGATGCCGGTCCGCGTTACAATACAAACTACATTCAATGTACCGGTTTGGGAACGGTTACTGACAGCTTAAGCACGCTGAAGAAACACGTGTATGAGGCGAAGGACTTTACAATGGATACTATCTTGGATGCAGTTTCCCGCAATTTTGAAGGAGAAGAAATCCTGCGCCAGACGATTCTGAATAACACGCCATTCTTCGGGAATGATGATGAATATGCCGATACAATTGCAGTGCAGGTTTACAACGATTTGTTAGCCGCGATTGATGGTAAACCAAATACAAAAGGAGAGACCTTCCACCTCAATATGTTGTCGACTACCTGTCACGTTTATTTTGGTAAGGTGATGGGCGCAACACCGAACGGTCGTTTAGCCGGTAAATCAATTTCTGATGGTACTTCTCCATCGCACGGTTGCGATACCAACGGACCATCGGCGGTAGTTCGTTCGTTGACGAAATTGGATCAAACCAAGTCGGGCGGTACGTTGCTGAACCAACGCTTTTTGCCAAGCTTGCTGAAGCGTGATGAAGACATTGCGAAGTTGGCGAAATTAATTCGGACCTACTTCTCAATGGGAGGTCACCATATACAATTCAATATTGTAGATACTGCAACCTTGCTGGCAGCGCAGGCATGTCCTGAAGATTACAAAGACTTGCTGGTTCGTATGGCTGGTTACAGTGACTATTTCAACGATATGAACGGTGACTTGCAACAAGAGGTGATTGATCGGACCGAAAACGAATCATTCTAATCATAAGTGATGGGAAAAGGTTTGATTTTCGACATTAAAAAATATGCGATCAATGACGGGCCCGGCATTCGGATAACTTTGTTTTTCAAAGGATGTCCGCTGTCGTGTCAATGGTGTCACAATCCGGAAAGTATCAATACGCATGCGCAAAAAATGTACACGGCATCCAAATGTATAGGTGCGGTAAAGTGCATCGAGATTTGCCCGAACGATGCCTTGCGTTTAACACGTGATGGTATTGTGACCGATGCCGAGAAATGCACATTATGTGGTAAATGCGCTGAGGTTTGCCCGACTAAGGCGATCGAAATGTCGGGACGTGAGTACAATACCAACGAATTGATGCGCATCATTGAACGCGAAACTGCTTTCTTCGATCAGTCGGAAGGTGGAGTGACATTCTCTGGCGGTGAGCCTTTGATGCATCACGAGAAGTTGATTGAACTGCTCGACCGTTGCGGCGATCGGGACATTCACCGGGTTGTTGATACAACGCTCTTTGCCAAAACAGAGTTGGTGTTGGAGGTTGCTAAACGAACCGAGCTTTTTCTGGTTGATCTGAAAGCATGGGGTTCGGATGTACATCGAAAATACACCGGAGTTCCGAATGAGCAAATTCTGAAAAACATTCGTGTTTTAGCAGAAAATGGTATCGACTTTATTATTCGAATTCCTTTTATCGACGGTGTTAATGCCGATGAAGAAACAGTCAAAAAGGAAGCAGAGTTCTTGTCGTCGTTGCCATGGACTCGCAAGGAAGTGAACTTGTTACCATACCACGATATAGCGAAAGGAAAGCACCAGAAGTTGGGTACTAGCTATGAGCCTGGCGGTCTTGCGGCTCCTTCTGATGATAGTATTGATCTGGCTCAACAGATTTTTGCAGAGCATGGGATTCGTGCTACAGTGGGCGGTTAATCTGAGAAACTTTAGGATAGATAATAGCAAAAACCTTCATCCTCCCGGAAACGGGATAGGGTGGAGGTTTTTCATTGATTAGGGGTTGGTCTGGTACTGGCCTGGTTCGAGTTCGCAGATATGTTCTTCCTTGTCTGTTTGTTCTATACCTTACTTTTATGTGGTCATTAGTAACTCAACATTTCTGTTCGGCTGGCATCCAAACGAAGGAATACGAAAAGAAGGATCGTAAATGACCAAAGTGATGATCCCCCGTAACTGAAGAAGGGCAGTGGTATTCCGATTACAGGAGCAAGCCCGATGGTCATGCCAACGTTGATGGCGAGGTGAAAGAACAGGATGCAGGCGACACTGTAACCATATACCCGGCTGAAAACTGATCGTTGCCGTTCAGCCAGAAAAATAAGCCTGATTAGCATTCCCAGGAAAAGGAGAATTACGGTTGTTGTGCCAACAAATCCCCATTCCTCGCCAACGGTACAGAAAATGAAGTCGGTACTTTGTTCCGGCACAAAGTTGAACTTTGTTTGTGTGCCGTTTAGAAAGCCTTTACCGTACAGGCCTCCGGAGCCAATCGCGATCTTAGATTGATTGACATTGTAGCCCACTCCAAGAGGATCGGATTTGATCCCTAAAAGTTCCTCAATACGTGCACGCTGGTGAGGCTCAAGAATATTGTTGAAGACATAATCTACCGAAAAGGTAATAAACACCAATGCCAGATAAACGCCAATCACTAATAACAGTTGACTGAGACGTTGACGTAAAGCGTAAACGCAAAAAATGCAACTTGCCAGTATTGCAGAAATCAAGATAATTTTATTGGTGTCGATGTTTAGTCTTAGAAGTGTATTTGTGAGCCAGAAGGTCATAAAAATACTTGCCGATATCCCGATGGCTTTGAGGGACAATACGAATTTGGGATTGATAAAATAGTAGACCACGATGGCCGAAACTGTGATAATACTAATCGTGATTAGCGGATGCAAAATAAGTGTTAGAATGAAAACAATTGCAATTAATAAACCTAAAAAGAGAATCACTCCGGATAAACCTTCGCGATAAAGCACAAGTGAAAATACTGCAAATACCAAGGCTGAGCCGGTATCGTTTTGTAAGAAGATCAACGCGACCGGTATTACTAAAATCGCACCGATAGCCATGATCGATTGTATGCGTTCAATTTTGAAATTGTACGAACTGGTAAACTTGGCGAGTGCCAAAGCTGTCGCCAGCTTACTAACCTCGGCGGGTTGAAAGGCAAAACCTCCGATTTGAAACCAGGATTTTGCGCCCTTTACTTCCGAGCCGATAAGTAGGACCGCAACCAGCATGAGTATGGTGACAATATAAATGGGAAAAGCAAAGGAAACATAGAATTTACTGTCAATCAATATCAAAACGCCGGCAAGTGCGAATGCAGCAATAATCCAGATCAACTGTTTCCCATAGCGTTGACTCATATCCAGGATACTACTGTGCTCTTCGTTAAAAACTGCAGCGTAAATGTTAATCCAACCAAGGAATACCAATAAAACATAGAGGCCGATGGTCAGCCAGTCTAAGTTCGCCCATATGTTGTTTCTGCTTGCCATTATTTCTTTTGATTCGGATTTAACAGGTTCGCTTCAATCATTTCTTTTTCTTTTGCTTTTCTGTTAGGGGCAGTGATCGTGTCGGTTAAATATTTTTCAATCATCAAGCTCGCAATGGGGGCGGCATAGCGTGCTCCCCACACTCCATTTTCTACATACGCTGCAATTGCAATCTTCGGATTGTCTTTCGGAGCAAACGCAATAAAGGCCGAGTGGTCTGCTCCATGACTATTTTGGATTGTTCCTGTTTTTCCGCAAATTTCAATCCCTTCGACATGGGCTGTGTAGCGTGTATTTGTTTGGTCCACCACAGCCTGCATACCTTCAATTACTTTTTCGAATTTGTCTGCATGTACCAAACAATCTTTGCGGTCGAATTCCAGCTTGTGGACATTGTTGTCCGGATCGGTGACCGATCTCACAATGTGTGGATCGATATAATAGCCGCGGTTGGCAATTACCGATACCATGTTTGCCATCTGAAGTGGTGTTACAATGACCTCGCCCTGACCAATTGCCAAGGAGCGTACAGTGAGTGCATTCCAGTGATGTGCCCCGTAAAAGCGATCGTAGTAGGCTGACTGGGGAATGTTTCCGGATGATTCTCCGTAGAATTCGGTACCTAGTTTCTGCCCCAATCCAAAGCTCATGACATATTCTCTCCACTTGTTATAGCCATCTTCCGCTTTCGGATATTTTCCAATGATTGATCGGAACGTATTCCAGAAGTAGGGGTTACATGACTCTCGAATACCACCGATTAGACTGATCGGAGATTCGTGATGGTGAGTACATGATATTGGCTTGGTTCCTGGACCATGGCAAACAAATGTCGTTTGCGGGCTTATTGTTTCTTCTTCGAGTGCAATTAACGCATTAATCGTTTTGAAGGTTGATCCCGGGGAATAAGCAGCAGAAATAGCGCGATTCGTTAATGGCTTCAAAGTATCATTCAGCAAAATCTGGTAATTTTTACTTCGTTCGCGTCCTACCAAAAGGTTTGCGTCATAGTCGGGACCACTGTAATAGCAAAGAATTTCACCTGTAGTTGGTTCGATTGCAACAACGGCGCCGCGTTTGTTCTGCATCAATAACTCACAGTAGGCTTGAAGTTTGGCATCGATGGTTGTCGTCAGGTTGTTCCCCAAAACCGCAGCTGAGTCGTTTTTTCCTTCATTATAGGCCCCTTTTAGTCGGTTGTGCACATCCACCAAAAAGTAGCTGACGCCTTTGTGCCCCCTCAATTCTTTTTCATAGGCACGCTCAATTCCGGTAATACCAATGTAGTCACCTTGTGAGTAGTAAGAATCTTTATCAATCTGCGATTGGTTGACTTCACCAACATATCCCAGCATATGTGCTGCAATGGGATGAGCGTATTCACGGAGCGTACGTGTTTGAACGAAGAATCCAGGGTATTTGTAAAGTTTCTCCTGTAACATTGCGTACATCTCGGGTGATAATTGTTTAACGATTACCGACGGTTTGTAGCGCGAGTATTTTCGTGCTTTTTTCAGCTCTTTCACTAACTCTTCTTTCTCGATCTTGAGGATCGAGCAGAGCTGCGTGGTATCAAAAGGTGACACTTCACGAGGTGTAACCAGCAAGTCGTAGGCTGCTTTGTTGTATACCAGTAGTTCTCCGTTACGGTCATAAATTAACCCACGGGCCGGGTAGTTGATCACCGGCCGAAGTACGTTTCTGGTCGCGTATTTTTTATAGGAACTGTCGAGCACCTGTAAAGAGAACAAGCGAACGATAAATACAATCGCAATGAGCGCGAAGATAGCTCCGAGTATATATTTCCGTTTGGCGTATTTATCCACAACTAGTTTTGTTTAGAGGTCATATACTGACTAATCAGAATCAAAACAATCGTCAATGCAGAGCTTAATAAGCAACGTAACAAGGTGTGAAAGAATCCGCTAAAGGTAAAAACTTCAATAAAGAAAAGAAAAACATGGTGCACTAATACCATAATTGTTGAATAGCGCAGGAACCAAGAGAATCCAAGTTCCGATATTCGGGGGAATTGGTTCAGCTCAAGTACATCTCGACCGGAAATCAGATTAATAACAAACGGACGGATAAAGGCCAGGAACGTGGTTGCCGCAGAATGCATTCCCAAAGTATTTGTAAAAATATCGATGTTTAGGCCCAGTGCAAATCCTAAAATCAACAACAGGTAATTAGGTATGTTGAAGGGTAATGTCAGGATGAATAAAATATACAGATACGGGTTGATGTAGCCACTAACCTGGATGTGGTTAAGAAGCAGCACCTGAATCAAAACAAGGATGACCCATGATCCAATATATTTAAAAATACCGCTATTCATTTGTGTTCGATTGTTGTAATTGTTCCAATTCTTCGAGATGGTTGTTTTTTACAATCTCAACGTAGCTTAGGTTGGCAAAATTAGTCAGCAACTTCACCTTAATAGCGAAAAAGTTACGGCCAGTTGCATGATCGAAAGTTTCGATGATTCCAACTGGTATACCCTCGGGGAATACATCGGAAAAACCACTTGTTACGATTGTGTCACCAACTTCCATTTGCACGTGGAACGGAATTTCGTTCAGGTTTGCATATTGCGGATCTAACCCATCCCATGCCAGCGATCCGAAATAGTTGGAATTTTTAATCTTGGCAGAAACTTTCCATCGTTTATTCAGAATAGTCGGTCCGGTTGCGTAATGAGAGGACACGCTTGTTACGATACCCACTACACCCTTAGGACCGATGATTCCCATGTCGGTTTTGATGCCATCTTCGCTGCCTTTGTCAATTGTAATGTAATTGTACTGGCGAACAAAGGAACTATTGATGACTTTAGCAGGAATAAAATCATAGCGGTGCTCTGTACTATCTTGAACGTCTACAACTTGATGTAACGAATCAATCGGAATTGAGGCTTGTTTGTACTGTTCGAGCACAGTCCTCAGACGGGCGTTCTCTGCAGCCAGATCGGCATTCGTTTTTTGCAGGTAGAAAAAGCTGGTTACAGCATTGTAGCTCTTGTAGATCGACGCAACGAAACTGTTTGACGAGTTAAAAAATTTCGCTCGTTGGAAGTTGTTGTAGTTCACAAGCATACCGATACTGATTGCCTCCAACAACAAGAATAATAAAATGAAATAATTTCGCGCCAGAAAGCGTAACAAACCTCTCATTCAGGGGAAAGTTTACTCTTTCCTGCTCTGGAATTACCGGATCAGGAAAGAGAATTTATCTACGTTTTTAAGAGCAACACCAGTACCACGGGCAACTGCGCGCAATGGATCGTCAGCTACGTGGAACGGAATGTTGATCTTTTCAGATAAACGTTTATCCAAGCCGCGCAACAAAGCACCACCGCCTGCCAGGTAGATCCCTTTATTAACGATGTCGGAATAAAGCTCAGGAGGTGTTAATTCCAATGCGCTTAAAATAGCGGTTTCAATTTTTGAAATCGACTTCTCAAGGCAGTGCGAAATCTCCTGATACGATACCGGAACTTCAATAGGAAGGGCTGTCATTTGGTTTGGCCCCTGAACGATATAATCGTTTGGAGGCGTCTCCAACTGAGAAAGTGCAGATCCTACATTGATTTTGATATCCTCGGCAGTACGCTCACCAACTTTAATGTTGTGCTGATGACGCATATATTCCATAATGTCGGCCGTTAAGTCATCGCCGGCAATACGGATCGATTTGTTGGTTACAATTCCACCTAATGAAATGACAGCGATCTCTGTTGTACCACCACCAATGTCAACAATCATGTTGCCTTCCGGCGCTTCTACATCAAGTCCGATACCAATAGCCGCAGCCATTGGTTCATAAATCATGTATACTTCACGGCCACCGGCGTGTTCCGATGAGTCGCGTACCGCACGGATTTCGACTTCGGTTGAGCCTGATGGGATACATACCACCATTTTCAGCGATGGAGAAAACAGGCGAGACTTTGGATTGATCATCTTGATCATTCCGCGAATCATCTGTTCTGCCGCGTTAAAGTCGGCAATTACACCATCGCGTAACGGGCGAATCGTTTTCAGGTTTGGCGGAGTACGTCCTTCCATCTGACGGGCTTTCTCGCCAATGGCAAAAAGCTTTTCAGTCTTCATGTCGATGGTAACAACAGAAGGCTCGTCCAATACAATTTTATCGTTTTGTATGATGATGGTATTTGCTGTCCCCAGGTCAATAGCAATCTCCTGGGTTAAGAATGAAAACAATCCCATGTATTTAATCTCCTAATGTCAAAGGTTTATGCCCGAC
>QKCF01000153.1 GCA_003246935.1 Sunxiuqinia sp.
TTTTATAGTAATATATAATAAATAGAAATGGCAGTAAGAAAATTAAAACCAGTTACTCCGGGTCAACGGCACAAAATTATTGGTGCCTTTGATACGATTACTGCATCAACGCCTGAAAAATCATTGTTGAAGCCCGTTCAAAAGTCCGGCGGTCGTAACAACCAAGGACGTATGACAATGAGGTATATAGGTGGTGGGCACAAGAAGAGATACCGTGTGATCGATTTCAAACGCGAAAAAGACGGTGTCCCTGCACGTGTTGATTCAATCCAATATGACCCGAACCGTTCGGCTCGTATTGCATTGTTGGTTTATGCCGATGGTGAAAAACGTTACATGCTTGCTCCAAATGGTTTGGTAGCAGGTCAAACTGTTTTAAGCGGAACAGGTATTGCACCTGAAATCGGTAACGCCCTTCCACTAGCCGAAATTCCTCTGGGTACTTTGGTTCACAACATTGAGCTTCACCCAGGACAAGGGGGCGTGATGGCACGTAGTGCAGGTACTTATGCACAATTGACCTCAAGAGAAGGAAAGTACGCTATCGTAAAATTACCTTCCGGCGAATCCAGAATGGTGCTTGTTTCTTGTAAAGCTACCGTTGGTACTGTTGGTAACACAGAACACAACTTGGAACGTTCAGGTAAAGCTGGTCGTTCACGTTGGTTAGGTCGCAGACCTCGCGTTCGTGGTGTTGTAATGAACCCGGTTGATCACCCAATGGGTGGTGGTGAAGGCCGCCAGTCAGGTGGACACCCACGTTCACGCAAAGGCTTGTTAGCTAAAGGTTACAAAACCCGCGCTAAGAAAAAAGCTTCCAGTAAGTATATCGTAGAAAGACGCAAGAAATAATTAAAGGAGTAGAGTATGAGTCGTTCATTAAAAAAAGGCCCTTTCATCGCCTACAAACTTGAAAGAAAAGTTTTAGCGCAAAATGAAGCAGGTAAGAAGTCTGTGATTAAGACTTGGGCCAGAGCATCAGTAATCTCTCCTGACTTTGTAGGGCATACGATTGCAGTTCACAACGGAAATAAATTTATTCCGGTTTACGTAACTGAAAACATGGTTGGCCACAAGCTTGGCGAATTTGCACCTACAAGAACATTCAGGGGACACGGCGGAAACAAAAGGTAAATCCTGAGTTTCGAATTAACTATTAAAAGAATTTACGATGGGTGCTAGAAAAAGAAATAAAGCAAACGAAGCGAAAGAGGCTAAAAAGACCCAATACTTCGCAGTATTGAGAGACTGTCCTACTTCTCCACGTAAAATGCGCCTTGTTGCAGACATGGTGCGTGGAATGGAAGTAAACCGTGCTCTTGATGTGTTGAAGTTTTCGTCGAAAGAAGCTTCTAGAAAAGTTGAAAAACTGTTGTTGTCTGCTGTTGCAAACTGGCAGGCTAAAAACGAAGGATCTCGTTTGGAGGAAAGCAATTTATATGTAAATGGAATTAATGTAGATTCAGGACGTGTTTTGAAACGTCTTCGTCCGGCTCCACAAGGCCGTGCACACAGAATCCGCAAACGTTCTAACCACGTTACGCTTTCTCTAGGTAGTAAGAATATTGAAAACGAAAACGCATAATTAGTAATACATGGGACAAAAAGTTAATCCAATCGCAAATCGCTTGGGAATTATCCGTGGATGGGATTCCAACTGGTTCGGTGGAAACGATTATGGTGATAAGCTGGTTGAAGACACAAAGATCCGTGAATACTTGAATGCCCGTTTGGCAAAAGCAAGTATCTCTAAGATCATTATTGAGCGTACCCTTAAGCTGATTACCATCACTGTTCACACCTCACGCCCAGGTATTATTATCGGTAAAGGTGGTCAGGAAGTTGATAAGCTGAAAGAAGAGCTTAAGAAAATCACCAGCAAAGAAGTTCAGATCAACATCTTTGAGATCAAACGTCCTGAACTCGATGCCCGTATCGTTGCCAATAATATCGCACGTCAGGTAGAAGGTAAGATCGCTTACCGTCGTGCTGTCAAAATGGCTATTGCCTCTACAATGAGAATGGGAGCACAAGGAATCAAGATCATGGTTTCTGGTCGTTTGAACGGTGCTGAGATGGCACGCTCTGAAATGTACAAAGATGGTCGTACACCATTGCACACTTTGCGTGCTGATATCGACTACGCTTTGGCAGAAGCTTTAACTAAGACAGGTTTGTTAGGTGTTAAAGTTTGGATTTGTAAAGGCGAAGTTTACGGAAAACGCGACTTGTCTCCAAACGTTGGTCAAAAGTCCAATGCACCGGGTGGTAACCCACGCGGAAACAGAGGCGGCGGTTTCAAAAAGAAAAGAAAATAATACAAAACCTTTTAATTAAAAAAGGATGTTACAGCCGAAAAGAACAAAATTTAGAAGAGTCCAAAAAGGCCGGATGAAAGGTTTAGCCCAACGCGGAAACCAATTGGCATTCGGTACTTTTGGAATAAAAACGTTGGAGGAGTGCTGGATTACAGGTCGTCAGATTGAAGCTGCTCGTATCGCCGTAACTCGCCACATGCAACGTCAGGGTCAAATTTGGATCCGTATTTTCCCCGATAAACCTATTACCAAGAAGCCTGCGGAAGTACGTATGGGTAAAGGTAAAGGTGCTCCTGAAGCATTTGTTGCTCCGGTTAGCCCAGGTCGTATCTTGATCGAAGCTGAAGGTGTTCCATTCGAAATGGCAAAAGAAGCTTTGCGTTTGGCCGCTCAGAAATTACCGGTTAGAACTAAGTTCGTTGTTAGACGTGATTATGTTGAAACTGAAAAAGAAGACTAAAAATGAAGACTTCAGAAATTAAAGAGTTAACAGACAAGGAAATCATCGAAAAAATTCAGTTGGAAACTGAAACCTTGTTACGTCTGAAAATGAACCATGCTGTATCGCCTCTGGACAATCCAATGAAAATTAAGGATGCCCGGAGAAATATTGCACGCTTGAAGACTGTTTTAAGTCAGCGGTAATTAACCCAAAATTAATTTTTGTAATTAATGGAAACAAGAAATCTGAGAAAAGAGCGTATCGGGGTTGTTGTTAGCGACAAAATGGAAAAAACCATTGTTGTAGCCGTTAAGATGAAAGAAAAGCATCCTATCTACGGTAAATTCGTTAACAAAACGACAAAATTCTACGCTCATGATGAAAAAGGAGATAGCCACGTTGGCGACACTGTGAAAATTATGGAGACTCGTCCATTGAGCAAGAGCAAACGTTGGAGATTAGTTGAAATTTTAGAAAGAGCTAAGTAATCATGATACAACAGGAATCAAGATGTTCAGTAGCCGATAACAGCGGTGCCAAAGAAGTGCTTTGTATTCGTGTATTAGGCGGTACAAGAAAGCGCTATGCATCTCTGGGCGACGTTGTGGTAGTGACTGTAAAAAGTGCTATCCCAAGTAGTGATATGAAAAAAGGAACTGTGTCTAAAGCTATCGTTGTACGCACTAAGAAAGAAGTTCGTCGTCAGGATGGTTCTTACATTCGCTTTGATGACAACGCAGTTGTGTTGTTGAACAATGCTGGTGAAATGCGCGGTACCCGTATTTTCGGACCTGTTGCGAGAGAGATTCGTGAGAAAAACATGAAAATCATCTCACTTGCACCAGAAGTACTTTAATGCATAAAAGAAAAGAAATGCAGAAGAAATTACATATCAAAAAAGGAGACACAGTTGTCGTGACTGCTGGTAACAGCAAAGGCCGTCAAGGTAAAGTTCTGGAAGTAATCCGTGACAAAGACAGAGCAATTGTGGAGGGCGTTAATATGGTTAAAAAACATACCAAACCAAATGCGGAAAACCCACAAGGTGGTATTGTTGAAAAGGAAGCGCCAGTTCACATTTCTAACCTGATGTTAGTTGATCCTAAAACAGGTTCACGTACACGCATCGGTCGGAAGCTCGGCGACAACGGTAAATTAGTACGTTATTCAAAAAAATCTGGAGAGGAGATTAAGTAATGGCTTATACACCAACACTTAAGAAGAAATATTCGGAAGAAGTTGTACCAGCTTTGGTTAAAGAGTTTGGATACAAATCTGTGATGCAGGTTCCGAAATTGAAGAAAATCGTCCTTAACCAAGGGGTTGGATCTGCAATCGCTGACAAAAAAATCATTGAAGTTGCTACAGAAGAAATGACAATGATTGCTGGTCAAAAAGCAGTTCAGACAAAATCTAAAAAGGACATTTCTAATTTCAAGTTGAGAAAGAAAATGCCAATCGGGGTGCGTGTTACACTCCGTAAAGAGCGTATGTATGAATTCTTGGATCGTTTGATCAATGTTTCATTGCCTCGTACCCGCGATTTCAAAGGTATCGAAAGCAAAATGGACGGACAAGGTAACTATACTTTGGGTATCCCGGAACAAATCATCTTCCCGGAAATCAACATCGATAAAGTGAACCGTATCAACGGTATGAACATTACTTTCGTGACTTCTGCTGAGACAGACGAAGAAGGATTCGCTTTGTTGAAGTCATTAGGTTTACCTTTTAAAAACGTAAAAAAGAACTAAGTTATGGCAAAAGAATCAATGAAAGCCCGCGAAGTAAAACGCGCAGCACTTATTGAAAAATACGAAGAAAAAAGGGCACAACTTAAAGCAGAAGGTGACTACATTGGTTTGCAAAAATTACCTAAGAACTCTTCAAAGGTACGTTTGCACAACCGTTGCAAATTGACCGGTCGTCCTAAGGGTTATATGCGTCAGTTTGGTATCTCTCGTATCAATTTCCGTGAGATGGCATCTTCGGGATTGATTCCGGGAGTTAAAAAAGCTAGTTGGTAATCAATAATCGAAAAGTAATGAGCAAAATTACAGACCCAATAGCAGATTTTTTGACACGCATCCGTAACGCTCAAAAAGCAAAACACCGCGTAGTTGATATTCCTGCTTCAAACATAAAAAAGGAAATCACCAAAATCCTAAAGGATAAAGGTTACATCCTGAACTACAAGTTCGAAGAAGAGGTGAACTACCAAGGCAACATTAAAATTGCGTTGAAATATCACCCTGAGACTAAGACTCCAGCCATCAAATCAATCAAAAGGGTTTCTAAACCTGGTTTGAGACAATACTGCGACAGCGACAACATTCCTCGTGTATTAAACGGCTTGGGAATTGCAATTCTATCTACTTCAAAAGGTGTTATGACTGACAAAGAGGCTCAAACACAAGGAGTAGGTGGTGAAGTTTTATGTTACGTTTATTAATCAAGGAGGAAAAACAATGTCAAGGATAGGTAAATTACCAATCGAGATTCCAGCCGGCGTAACTATTAACGTTTCACCAGAAAACCTGGTAACTGTTAAAGGTAAGCTAGGCGAGCTTTCGCAGCAGGTAGACCCTGAGATTGAAGTAGCCGTAGAAGGAAGCCAATTATTGGTTAAACGCCCAACTGATCAAAAGCGTCACCGTGCACTGCACGGTTTGTATCGTGCTCTGATCAACAACATGGTTGTGGGTGTTTCTCAAGGTTACGAAGTAAAATTAGAATTAGTAGGTGTAGGTTACCGTGCAGAAAACCAAGGTCAATTGTTGGACTTGGTATTGGGTTATTCTCACCACACTTATTTGGAACTTCCGGAAGACGTTAAAGTTGAAGCTATTACCGACAAGCGTAGTAACCCAACTGTAACATTAAAAAGCTGTGACAAACAGCTTATTGGTCAGGTAGCCGCAAAGATTCGCTCACTGAGAGCTCCAGAACCTTACAAAGGTAAAGGTATCAAGTTCGCTGGTGAACAATTGCGTCGCAAAGCCGGTAAATCTGCAGGTGCTAAATAGTAAAATTTGAAACCATGGCTTTAACGAAACAAGAAAGAAGATTTAGAATAAAAAAGAGAATCCGGAAAATCGTTACCGGAACTGCAGAGAGACCACGTTTGAGTGTTTTCCGCAGCAACAAACAAATTTATGCGCAGTTGGTAAACGACCTAGCAGGCGCAACTTTGTTGTCAGTCTCTTCATTGGATAAGGAAATCGTTGCAGTAGCTGGCAACAAAAGCGAAAAAGCGGCTTTAGTAGGTAAAGCACTTGCTGAAAAAGCTGTCGCTGCCGGCGTTGTAGAGGTTGTATTTGACCGTAACGGTTATTTGTATCACGGTAGAGTTAAACAATTAGCTGATGCTGCCCGTGAAGGTGGCCTTAAATTTTAAGAATTATGTCAGGAAATATTAAAAAAGTCAAAACGACAGACATAGAATTGAAAGACCGGTTAGTTGCTATTAACCGTGTTACTAAAGTAACCAAAGGGGGTAGAACATTCAGCTTTTCTGCAATTGTAGTTGTTGGTAACGAAGACGGCATCGTAGGATGGGGTCTTGGAAAAGCCAGCGAAGTAACTGCAGCTATTGCAAAAGGAGTTGACGCTGCTAAGAAAAACTTGGTGAAAATTCCTATTAATAAAGGTACAATTCCTCACGAGCAAACAGCAAAATTCGGTGGTGCAAACGTATTGCTGAAGCCTGCTTCTCACGGTACTGGAGTAAAAGCCGGTGGTGCGATGCGTGCTGTACTTGAGAGTGTTGGTGTGCACGATATCCTTGCGAAATCAAAAGGATCATCTAACCCACACAACTTGGTGAAAGCTACTTTCAACGCTTTGTTGGAAATGCGTGATGCATACACAGTAGCTCAACACAGAGGTGTATCATTAGAAAAAGTATTTAAAGGATAGGAACTATGGCTAAGATTAAAGTTACTTTAGTAAAGAGCATCATTGGTTCCGATAAGAGCCAAAAAAGAACAGTAGAAGCTCTGGGTATTAAAAAGTTGAATCACTCTGTTGAACATGAAGCTACACCAGCTATCATGGGAATGGTAAACAAAGTGAAACACTTAGTGAAAATCGAAGAAATTTAAAATATTTTAAGATTACAATTATGGAATTAAATAATCTTAAACCTGCAGCAGGATCCGTTAAAAGGGAGAAGCGTATTGGTCGTGGTCAAGGTTCCGGACATGGTGGTACATCTACTCGTGGTCACAAAGGAGCTAAATCACGTTCAGGTTACAAGCGCACTCGTGGTTTCGAAGGGGGTCAAATGCCTTTGCAACGCGTTGTTCCTAAATTCGGGTTCAAAAATGTGAACAGGGTAGAATATAAAGCAATCAACATTGAAACAATCCAATCATTGGCTGAAAGCAAATCGTTAACAGCTGTTGATGTACAAACTTTGGTTGATGCAGGTCTGGCTTCAAAAAATGACCGTGTAAAAATTTTGGGAAATGGAACTTTAACACTAAAATTGGACGTTAAAGCCCATGCATTCTCAAAAACTGCAAAAGAGGCCATCGAAAAATTAGAAGGAACCACTGAAATACTCTAAACCGAATGAAAAAATTTATCGAAACCCTAAAGAATATCTATAAAATCGAAGATTTGAGAGCCCGTTTGGGATTAACCTTATTTCTTCTGTTAATTTATCGATTAGGATCGTATGTAGCATTACCGGGAATCGACCCAGCACAATTGGGTCAATTAAAACAACAGACTTCAGATGGGTTGCTGGGGTTATTGGATATGTTCTCGGGAGGTGCATTCTCAAACGCATCCGTATTTGCTTTAGGGATTATGCCTTACATTTCTGCTTCGATTGTAGTTCAGCTGTTGGGAATAGCCGTTCCATATTTTCAGCGTCTGCAAAAAGAAGGGGAATCAGGAAGAAGAAAAATCAACCAGATAACTCGTTATCTGACCGTGTTGATTCTTTTATTCCAGGCACCTGCGTATTTGGCTAACTTAACATTTCAATTACCGTCAGAAGCTTTCGCTGTTAGCGGCTGGATGTTCAAAGTAACATCGACAATTATTTTAACAGCAGGCTCGATGTTTATTATGTGGTTAGGCGAGCGCATCACCGATAAAGGAATAGGTAACGGTATTTCATTGATTATTATGATCGGTATTATTGCCCGTCT
>QKCF01000170.1 GCA_003246935.1 Sunxiuqinia sp.
CGAAAAGTAGTCTGAACCTCCCTGAAGTAATTGGGCGCAACCAAGGTATCGGCATCCAGCGAAATCAGAATTCCATCGGCTTTATCAATCTTTGCAAAGCGACGGACTGCTTCATCCATTCCCGTTTTTCTAGCCAATCCAACACCGGCATACTTGCGACGGAACGGTTTTGGGCGAATGGCATGGACGCAAAAGAAGCAATCGGGATTTTGTGCCTGCCACCTTAATACTTCAGTTTCTGTTGAATCGTTTCGGACAATAACTTCCTCCGGAGAGATTTCGCTCTCATTGATAACCAGCAAAACCTCTAAAACTCCATCAGGTGGAGTGCATGCTGCAAGGCTGTCCAGCGTCCTGGTCACTTCCGGCTCGTCGTACACCGGAATAACTACAATCATTTCCAGCCCGGGATCAACCGGCTGTTGAATATACGCTTCACCCTGAATTTGACGTAAAATATATCGATCAGCAAACCCCATAGCCGAAAAATAGGGATAAAAAAAATCCGGGCAAAACCCGGATTCTTCTATTTTATTCAAACTGCTTCTTACTTAATTCTTCTCTGCATAGTCAGCATTCATTGCATCCAACACTTCTTTTGTAATGTTGTGTGCTTCGTCGCCAATTAAAATACCGCTTGAGTTAAAGATGTATGCGTATTTTTTCTCGGCATTAAAACGATTCAGGTAAGCCATTAAGCTATCTACTAATTGATTGTTATTTGCATTTTGCATTTCAGCCAATTTTGAAGACAACTCCTGATCCAATTTCTGAATTTCCTGTTCTTCGCTTACCAAGCGGTCACGCTCCTGAACGGCACGTTGTTCAGTCAGGAATCCACCCCGTTGTACTTTTTCCTGGAAAGCAGCTGCTTGCTCTTCGAATTTTGAACGGCGAGTTGCGTACTCTTTTGTATAAGCATCTTGGTTTTTTGTGAACTCATCGTGCAACGCTTGTGCTAGATCATAGTTTACAATCAACGAATCAACTTTTACATAGGCAATTTTCATGTCAGTTAACTGAGGCGAACCGGTTACCAAAGCTCCGTTTTGCTTAGCACTTGGACCCGACGTGAAATGCAACACAAAAAGTACAATTACTGCAACCAATAAAACCAGGTTTAGGATCAATGACGAATTTTTCATGCGTATTTTTTTGGTTTTAGCGGAAAATCAAGTGATTAAATTCATCTCGAATCATTTTCACCACAATCTTCCTCTTTTAACAATTCTTTTTAATCGAGGCCAAAAATAAAAATTTATCATCAGGAAAACAGTTATTCGTTAAATATTTTTCGTCAGGCCTGTTAAAGAAAATATCGATGAAAGAAATATGCGAAAAATCATAACAACAGGCTGATAAACATCATTGAAGAAAGGGGGCACACCATCGTATTTTTACACTACAAGAACAGATATGAATTAACGAATAGCTACGATCGAAGATGATAAACAAACTTATTGCTCAAATGATTCCGCATATGCCTGAGAAACTGGTATGGCAGTTCTCGAAACGCTATATTGCGGGTGAAACCATGGATGACGGAGTTGCAGTTGCGCAAAAACTGAATGCTGAGGGTGTTGAAGTAACCATGGATATACTGGGCGAATTTATTACCAATTTGCAACAAGCCGAAGACAATAAGAATAGTTATTTGGAACTGATTGAACGCTTCACCAAAGAAAAGGTTAAAGGTAACTTTTCGCTGAAACCGTCTATGTTCGGCCTCTTGCTCGATAAAGAAGTTTGCTACCAACACGTTCGCGAAATCGTTCAAAAAGCTAAAGATTGTAATAGCTTTGTTCGCGTAGATATGGAAGACTCACAATGTGTTGACCCTGAGCTTGATATTTTCAGAAGACTGAAAAAAGAATTTTCAGGCAATGTTGGATTGGTTTTGCAGGCCTATCTCCGTCGCACTTTTAACGACTTGGTGGACATGAATAACATGCCTGCTAACGGTCACCCGTTAAACTTCCGTTTGTGCAAGGGTATTTATATTGAACCAGCCGATATTGCATACAAAGAATACCAATCAGTTCGCGACCACTATGTTGAAGATTTGGAGTTCATGTTGCGCAATAAAATCTATGTTGGCATTGCTACACACGATAAATATCTGGTTGAAAAAGCAATTGAACTAATTAAAAGATACAAAGTATCTAATGATCTGTACGAATTCCAGATGCTTTACGGGGTTACTCCAGAACTGCGTAAATCAATTGTTGAACAGGGACACCGGATGCGTGTTTACGTTCCCTTCGGAAAGGATTGGTTTGGCTATTCAACTCGCCGCCTGAAAGAGAATCCGAAAATGGCGAGCCACATTATAAAAGCATTGTTTTTTAGGGGTTAATTTGGAAAGGGTTTGGGGAGATTGAGTTCTCTCCTTCCCTATTCATAATTTTAAGATCAACTCCTCCAGCGGCCGTTTCGGCACATGATGTACCCCATCGGCATCGCGCCAGTACTTAAAATCGCCGCCCTTCAGTTCCTCCAGCACCACATGCTCAACCGGCTTTCCCAAAGCCAGCACCATAATAATTTGATATCTCTCAGGAATTCCAAATTGTTCGCGAAGCGCATCCCGTTTAACGGCAGCAATCATGCAACCTCCAAAACCCGCTTCTACAGCTCCTAACAAAATACTTTGTGCCGCAATACCATCGTCGCAAAAATAATTCGTTGAAATTTCGGTATCGTTTACCAAGATGATGTAGGCAGAAGGGCGTTCACCTTCTTTGGGTCCCGGCCAGTCTTTCAAATACCCCGCCCAAGCTAAAGATGGAAATAAGCTATCACAATCCTCTTTCTCTGTCACAGGAATATATTTCAGCGGTTGTGCATTTCGTCCGCTCGCACAAAACCGAGCCAGTTCAATCCATTCTGCCAACTGCTCTTCACTAATCCGCACATTTTCATCGAAGCGCCGATAACTTCGGTTCCGTTTTAATAAGTCCTTGATCATGGCCTTTTCTTTTCAATATTAATAAAATCGTTGATTTTGAATCAAATTTCTGAAGATCTTTTCTATGTTTGCACAACAGAACAGAACACCTAAGCTTTATGAGTAAATTTAAATTCCAGATCGATCCGCTTTCAAACCAACTAAAATTTCAGCAATTAATTGATGCCGTTATTGATGCAATCAGCCGTAACCTTTTACATGTAGGCGACATTTTACCTTCCGTAAACCAACTGGTTAAAGAAAGCTCACTGTCGCGCGATACCGTTTTTAAAGCCTACGCAGAATTAAAAAACCGCGGAATTGTTGAATCTGTTCCAAACAAAGGCTACTTCATCGCGAAAGCAACAACGAAGGTGTTCCTGTTTCTCGACACTTTTAAGGCTTATAAAGAAGTTTTGTACGCTTCCTTTTTAGATAATCTTCCTGATAATTTCTCAGTCGATTTACATTTTCATCATTATAACATCGAAATCTTTGAGAAAATCATCACCGAAAGTATTGGTAAATACTCCAAATACATTGTGATGAATTTTGAACATGAGAAAGTGCCGGAAATTATCAAACAAATTCCGCCCACAAAATTGTTGTCGATCGACTGGCAGGTTAATGCAATTCCCGAAGCATCATCGCTGTATCAGGACTTCGGACAAAGCCTGTACAATGCACTACAAAGCCAGCTCCCGCTTCTGAAAAAATATAAACGTTTCATCTATCTCTATCCTGAATTCACCTACCACCCCGTCGAGTCAATCGAATATTTCGAGAAATTTTGCACGGATAATAATTTGGAGTACGAAGTGACTAAAAAATACAAAGAGATGGATGTTGAACCAGGCGAGCTTTACCTTTTGGTAAGCGACAGGACACTCGCTCGCTTTTTGGATCAATGTGCTTCCAAAAATTTAACCATCGGAGAGGATGTTGGTGTTATTTCCTACAACGAAACACCAATGAAGAAATACGTCAAAGACGGAATCAGTGTCATTTCGACCGATTTTGAGGTGATGGGCAAGAAAGCTGCAGAATTTGTAACAAGCGGGGAATCAATACACTTACAAATCCCCACACAATTGAAGGTCAGAGCATCTGTCTAATAAAAATATGCTTTAAAACACAATTTTTTCGCTTTGAAATCGAAAAGAGTCCTCTAATTTTGCAGAACACACCAGAACAGAACGAACAAGAACACTATACTAATAAATCAAGCAAAAATGTACCTACTAGGATTTGACATCGGCAGTTCATCAGTAAAAGCTTCGATCATCAACGGCGACTCAGGCGAGTGTCTGGCGTCAGCCTTTTATCCGAAGCAAGAGATGAAAATGACCGCCATCCAGCCAGGATGGGCAGAACAGGAACCCGAGCAATGGTGGGCAAACCTCAAATTAGCGGTTGCCGAGATCATGGATAAATCGAAGGTTGATCCGACCACGATTGATTCAATCGGTATCTCTTACCAGATGCACGGATTAGTAGTGGTGGACAAACACAAAAACGTTTTGCGCCCTTCAATTATTTGGTGCGACAGCCGCGCAGCAGCAATCGGAGACAAAGCGATGAAGGAAATCGGCGAACAAAAATGTTTGGAGAACCTGCTGAACTCACCTGGTAACTTCACCGCATCGAAATTGAAATGGGTGAAGGACAACGAACCGGAACTGTATGCTAAGATTGATAAAATCATGCTCCCGGGCGACTATATTGCCATGAAGCTCAGCGGTGAAATTAAAACAACAGCAGGTAACCTTTCAGAAGGTATTCTCTGGAATTTCAAGGAGAATGCAGTTGCTAAAATGTTGGTTGACTATTACGGTTTCGAAGAAAGTTTCATTCCGGAGATTGTTCCAACATTCTCTGTTCAAAGTGTGGTAAATGAAGCTGCAGCTAAAGAACTAGGACTGGCACCAGGCATCAAAATCAGCTATCGTGCCGGTGACCAACCGAACAACGCTTTATCATTAAACGTACTGAATCCTGGCGAAATCGCCACAACTGCCGGAACATCAGGAGTTGTTTACGGGGTAAGCGACGAAGTAAAATATGATCCTAAATCACGCGTAAATACCTTCGCTCACGTGAACCACTCTGCTGAAGCAAATCGCTTGGGGGTTCTGCTTTGTATCAACGGTACGGGTATCCTCAACTCTTGGTTGAACAAGCAAGTTGGTGGCGGTGCCATTTCGTACGAAGGCATGAACGAAGCTGCATCGAAAGTGGCTATCGGCTCTGACGGCATCAGCATTTTACCGTTCGGAAACGGAGCCGAGCGTGTTTTGGAGAATAAAAACCTGGGCTCGATCATGTCCGGCATCAACTTCAATATTCATTCCAATGCACACCTTTTCCGTGCAGCACAAGAAGGGATCGTTTTCTCATTCAAATACGGAATGGAAATCATGGAGAGTATCGGTATTGATGCGAAAGTAATTCGTGCCGGTAAAGCCAACATGTTCTTAAGCCCTATTTTCCGCGAAACATTAGCCGGAGTATCCGGTGCAACAATCGAACTATATAACACCGATGGATCGGTAGGTGCAGCCCGCGGTGCCGGAATCGGTTCTGGATACTACAAATCGCCGGCTGAAGCCTTTTCAAACTTAACAAAACTCGAAACCATAGAACCAGATTTAAACAAAAAGGCGGAATACGAAGCTGCTTACAGCAATTGGAAAAATATGTTGGAAAAGTTCATTTAAATCGTGATCCGTATCAAAATAAATAATTTAATATCAAAATAAATATGAGCACAAAAGTTTACTTCCCAGCAGTGGAAAAAATCAAATTTGAAGGAAAAGAAAGTAAAAACCCAATGGCATTCCGCTACTACGATCCAGAGAAAGTAGTTTATGGAAAAACAATGGCCGAGTGGTTCAAATTTTCAATGGCTTGGTGGCATACTCTATGCGCCGACGGTGGTGATCCATTTGGTGGGAAAACACAAGATCACCCATGGGTTGGTGCTGCAGATGCTGTAGAAGCTGCAAAAAACAAAATGGATGCAGGTTTCGAGTTCATGCAAAAAATGGGCATTGAATACTATTGCTTCCACGATATTGACTTGGTAAGCGAAGGTAGCAGCATTGAAGAATACGAAGCTAACCTGAAAGCAATTGTTGAATACGCAAAACAAAAGCAAGCAGAAACAGGTATTAAATTAATGTGGGGAACTGCTAATGTATTCTCAGCAGCTCGTTACATGAATGGTGCCAGTACAAACCCTAATTTTGATACAGCTGCACGTGCCATGCTTCAAATTAAAAACTCAATTGATGCAACAATAGCATTAGGGGGTAAAGCTTACGTTTTCTGGGGAGGACGTGAAGGTTACATGTCATTGTTGAACACGAACATGAAACGTGAAAAACAACACATGGGAACCATGTTAAAGATGGCTCGCGACTATGCTCGTTCAAAAGGTTTCACCGGAACATTCCTTATTGAACCAAAA
Organism: Sunxiuqinia sp.; assembly: GCA_003246935.1. Lineage (GTDB taxonomy): Bacteria > Bacteroidota > Bacteroidia > Bacteroidales > Prolixibacteraceae > Mangrovibacterium. The sequence goes on from QKCF01000170.1 coordinate 6,417, forward strand.
CCAATGGAACCAATGAAACACCAGTACGATGTAGACAGCGAGACTGTAATTGGGTTCCTGAAAGAATTTGGGTTGGAAAAAGATTTCAAATTAAATATTGAAGTAAACCACGCAACTTTGGCTGGCCACACTTTCGAACACGAATTGCAATGTGCTGTTGACGCCGGCATGCTTGGAGCTATCGATGCTAACCGCGGCGATGTTCAAAACGGTTGGGATACTGACCAGTTCCCTGTTGATTTATTTGAATTGACGCAAGCCATGATGGTTGTTCTTAAAGGTGGTGGTATGCAAGGTGGCGGTACCAACTTTGATGCTAAAATTCGCCGTAACTCTACTGATTTAGACGATTTATTCATCGCTCACATTGGTGCTATGGACGTGATGGCACGTGCATTGGAAACAGCAGCTGCAATTTTGGAAGCTTCTCCTTATGAAAAAATGCTTGCCGACCGCTATGCATCATACGATGCTGGCAAAGGAAAAGAGTTTGAAGAAGGAAAACTTTCATTTGAAGATGTTTATGCTTACGCAAAAGCAAACGGCGAGCCAAAACAAATTAGCGGCAAACAAGAATTGTACGAAGCTATTGTTAACATGTATATCTAAAAAACAAACGGATGAAATGAATTCATTTCTGAAGTAAAATATTCAGTATAACCCGGTTCGTATCGTTTGAGACGAATCGGGTTTATCTGCTTTTCTTTGCCACACAAACCACAATAAAGATGGACGCTGCATTCTGCCCACACATCATGCAGTGTCGAAACAAACTAAACAACAATGAAACAAAATAAATTCTTCATCATTGCGATCACAATTGTCGCTACATTAGGAGGATTGCTGTTTGGATACGATACAGCAGTCATTTCAGGAACAGTTGGATCGCTTGATGTTTTTTTCATTAAACCAATGGCACTGGGTGAAACTGCAGCCAACTCTCAACTTGGATTTATCGTATCGAGTGCATTAATCGGCTGTATTATCGGCGGCCTTTCGGGTGGTATTATCAGCTTGAAGCTCGGTCGTAAAAACGGATTGATCCTGGCCGCAGTCCTGTTCTTCATTTCTGCTTTGGGATCATCTTTCCCGGAAATGTTCTTCCGCCCGTTCGGCGAAGGAGATTATACTTTCTACTGGCATTTTATCATTTACCGAATTATCGGTGGTATCGGAGTTGGACTGGCGTCTATGCTTTCGCCAATGTACATTGCAGAGATTGCTCCTGCCGATATTAGAGGTCGCTTGGTATCGTTTAACCAGTTTGCGATCATCTTCGGTATGTTAGTCGTTTATTTTGTGAACTACGCCATTGCCCGTCAGGGTGACGACAGCTGGCTAAACAGCATCGGCTGGAGATATATGTTTGCTTCGGAAATGATACCTGCGGGCTTATTCCTTGTTCTTCTATTTTTCGTCCCGGCAACACCTCGTTTTATGGCATTGAAAGGCGAAGACGAAAAAGCATTGAAGGTGCTAACTAAAATTAATTTTAAGCGATATCAAACAAACCTTAACCACAACCTCTGGAAAATTATTCTCATTTGGAGTTTTCATTGTAATTATCGGAATTCTGCTTTCCGCCTTCCAACAGTTTGTTGGAATCAACGTCGTGCTATACTACGCCCCTGAGATTTTCAAGAATATGGGATCGGGAACAGATACAGCCCTTCTTCAGACCATTATCGTTGGTATTATCAACTTGTCATTCACCGTTGTGGCAATCCTTACTGTTGACAAATTCGGTCGTAAGCCTTTGATGATTATCGGTGCAGTAGGTATGGCTGTCTTCATGTTTGCCTTGGGCTTTGCTTTCTTCTTCCAACAGGTAGGACTAGCCGCCCTGATTTTCATGCTCGGCTATGTAGCTTGCTTTGCGGTAAGTTGGGGACCGGTTGTTTGGGTCCTGTTGGCTGAGATTTTCCCGAACCGTATTCGTGGTCGTGCAATGGCGGTAGCTGTTGCAGCTCAGTGGATTTCGAACTACCTGGTATCGTGGACATTCCCAATGATGAATAAAAGTAGCTTCCTGGTTGAAAATTTCCACAACGGATTTGCCTACTGGATCTACGGCGTTATGGGAATCCTCGCTGCTTTATTCATGTGGAAATTTGTTCCTGAGACAAAGGGAAAAACGCTGGAAGAAATGGAACAACTTTGGAAAAAATAAACATCAACAGAGTAACAAAGAAGTTAGTCGAAATAATCAACTAACAAATAAGAAAGGGGCACTAAAGCCCCTTTTCCTATTTGTTCGGTTCCCAGGCACAATGCACCGGAGAAACAATTTTTCCTTCTTTTTTAAGCTGATTCATCGCTTTATCAACTTCTTTCCGATCCAAGCCTGTTGCGGTAACAATCTCGCCGGCTTTTACCGGTTTTCCGGCAGCCTCCATAGCTGCCAATACTTTTTCTACACTCATTGTTTATATTTTTAAGCACATCATCCTGAATTTATTTCAGGAAAAGGATAAGGTGATGACAGATTCCGAAACGAGTTCGGACTGACAAAACAATCGGCGTTCTAGAAACGACCTTCAACGACTTTCCAATCCAGTACTTTGAAGAAGTCTTCAATGTACTTTGGTCGCAGGTTTTGTTTGTCCAGGTAGTAAGCGTGTTCCCAAACATCGCAAGTCATCAGCGGAGTCAATCCGTCTCGCAACGGACAAGCTGCATTGCTGGTTTGAACGATGCTTAATTTGCCTGCTGCATCTTTCACCAACCAAGCCCAGCCTGAGCCGAACAAGGTAGCTGCTGCTTTTGAGAAAGCTTCTTTGAAAGCATCGAATGATCCAAACGATGCATCAATAGCTCCTTTCAATGCACCTGTTGGCTCTGTTGCAGGAGTAGCAGAGAATTGGAAAAAGTAAAAGGTGTGGTTCCAAACCTGTGCTCCGTTGTTGAAAATACCACCTTCTGATTTTTTTACGATTGTCTCCAAATCGGCATTTTCAAACTCAGTTCCAGAAACTAGATTATTCAGGTTTGTCACGTAAGCATTGTGGTGTTTGCCATAGTGAAATTCCAATGTTTTTTCACTGATGTATGGCTCCAGAGCGTTTTTGGCATATGGCAATGCCGGTAATTCAAATGACATAATTTCTCTTTTAAAAGTTAGACTCTTTGATTTTTGATTCCTAAAACGCGGAGCACGTTCAAATGTTTGAGAAACTATGTCCGTTAAAAGCTATTTAAAGTGATTCCAAATAAAACACACTAGTAATTATTCCCATAGCGAGGAAGAAGGAAGAACCGATTTTGCAGGTAATACCGAACTTTGAATTTTTCAACGAAATTGCTAGCTAAAAGAAGGATAATCTACTTAGCTAAAAAGGATATTTCCATTTCTATAGGCAAGCTTGATATGCTTACTTTCCCGCTCAATAACAAGATTAAAGTCTGCAGGTAAAGCCCGATGATGGGTTGGAAACCACTTTTTTTGTTTCTGATCCACCAGAATAAACAGCGCGTGTTCAGAGCCGGCAGCAATGAAGTAATCAAAATTTCCGGAGTAAACAGGTACTTTTAGTCCAGCATTAAGATTATCAAAAAGCGTTCTAATATGGTCTGTGGGTATTCCTATTTCACTAATCCCGATGAAAGAGTGAGGTCCGAAAGGCACTTCGGAATCGGTATTCAAATTTTGACGGGCGATAAATTCAACTATATTTCTGTCCGCATCATAAAAATAAAAGGCATTAGCATTCCATCCTTCAAAACGAACAAAATCGGAAAGCCCGTCCGGAATTTTTTCAATCTGTGGATTCAACCACTCAAAGGATTCCCGTATCTGATTAGCAGGAATATTGATTGCAAAATGATACCTGTTCCCGGATTCTCCTTCAATAAATTTCAAAACCGATGATCCGATTAAACAACTAAATGAATTGGCGTCTTCCTCAACCAATGGCAACTGCAGTAATTCGCGGTAAAACTGCTTTTGCTCATTCAGGTTACCGCTATACAATTCCAGTTGTTTAAAACGAAAATCATTCATCTTTACATAATACTAAAAATTAAATAAGAAAAACCCCGAGACCACTGCCTCGGGGAAAAAAACCAAAAATCAACTAACCTTTAAATCGTTTAGCGACTTCATCCCAATTGATCACTTTGAAAAATGATGCAATGTAGTCAGGACGTCTGTTCTGGTAATTCAAATAGTA
>QKCF01000127.1 GCA_003246935.1 Sunxiuqinia sp.
TTTAAAATCAGACGATAAGATGGTTGTTTCATTGGATCAAGTGGCCAACGGTAAGAATATGGTGTTGGCCCTGCTTGATCCTAATAAGGAAACCTCAAAACATATTTTGAACGATCTGGGTGATTACCTCGAACACTTCAATGCCTGGACAGGTGAATTCGTATTTATCGCTTCAGAAGATCGTCCGCAGTTGGGAGCTGTGTTGAGCAGCTATCACCTGCCGAAGAATTACATCGGCGGTTTCGACAAAGACAACAATGTTTTGCAGTCGTTGATGAAAGATTTTGGTGAAGATGTAAAAGGAAAACTGCCGTTGGTGATTTTAACCGACGCCAACGGGCAGGTTTATTTGTTCTCCTCCGGTTATAAAATCGGAATCGGCGAGCAGCTGCTGAAAATCATTCCTGCCATGACGATGGCGGGAATGAAAGCTGTTGTCAGCCGTAAAACATGAAGTCTTTTTGGGTTTGACTTAACATGTTTTACAATCCGTTCTACATATTTTTTTGTTTGGGTTAGATCAGTGAGAATGGGTTATCCAGGGGCTTCGGCTCCTGGATTTAGTGGAATTTTGAAAACGACCAATATAATTGATAAAGCTAAAAATCAATCAGACTGAATATGGAAAGAAGAGACTTTTTGAAATACAATTCGTTCGCGGTGGCCGGAATTTTAACCGGTTCAATTTGGAATGCTGCAAATGCAGCAAACGTTGAGTTTATTAGCCTGCGTCCGCCCGTTGGCAAACGTCATTTTACCAGTAAAGCAGTTGAGAAAACAATTGCCGAGGTGAAAAAGGAAATTGCCAATCCGGAATTGGCCTGGATGTTTGAGAATTGTTTTCCGAATACGCTGGATACAACCGTTGACTTTTCAATGGTTGATGGAAAGCCCGACACCTTTGTGATTACAGGGGATATTCATGCGATGTGGTTGCGGGACTCAACAGCACAGGTTTGGCCATATTTGCCTTTGGTGACGAAAGACAAAGACCTTGATCAGCTTTTTCAAGGCGTGCTGAACCGCCAGGCTGAATGTATTTTAATTGATCCATACGCAAACGCATTTAATAAAGAAGCTACCGGAAGCGAGTGGGAAACCGATAATACGGAAATGAAGCCGGAATTGCACGAACGCAAATGGGAGATCGATTCCCTGTGTTACCCGGTTCGTTTGTTGTACCACTACTGGAAAACCACTGGCAACACGGCTTGCTTCACCGAAGAATGGCATAAAGTCTTCCGTTCTGTTTTGCACACCTTTAAAAATCAGCAACGGAAAAATGATAAAGGTGGTTATTATTTCACCCGGAACACACCTAAGCCAACCGATTCATTGTGTTGTGGCGGCTATGGGAACCCGGTTAAGCCGGTGGGTCTCATCGTGTCCTCATTCCGCCCATCCGATGATGCAACAATTTTGCCATTCCTGATCCCGTCGAACTATTTTGCGGTGACAGTTTTGGGCTATATGGCCGAAATATCACGTTCGATTTACAACGATGGTGCTTTGGCTTTCGAAGTAGAAAGCTTGGCTAAGGAAGTAGCTGCAGCTATTGAGAAGTATGCGGTGGTAACGCGTGACGGTTTTGGTAAAGTGTTGGCCTTCGAAGTAGATGGTTTTGGTAACCAACTTTTCATGGACGATGCGAACATTCCGAGTTTGCTGGCGCTGCCGTATTTGGGGGCTTTGAAAATTGAAGATCCTTTGTACCAGAATACCCGTAAGCTTGTTTTGAGCGACGCTAATCCCTGGTATTTCAAAGGAAAAGCCGGCGAAGGAATTGGCGGCCCGCACGTTGGTGCCGAAATGATCTGGCCGATGAGTATTGTGATGCGTGCCATGACTTCGGAAGACTGCGAAGAGATTAAGCATTGCCTGGAAACCCTGATCAAAACGCATGCTGGAACCGGTTTCATGCACGAAACCTTCCACATGGACGATGCGACAAACTTTACCCGTAGCTGGTTTGCCTGGGCTAACACCTTGTTCGGCGAACTGATTGTTAAGATTTATCACGAAAGACCTGATGTGTTAAAGCAGGTTTAAAACTGAATAAAATGAGCCGGAAGGCTTTTATTAAAACCAAGACTTGTAAATGTTGAGTTTGCAGGACTGCAATTGATTTTAAAGAAAGGACAAAATATGACTCGTTTTACCCTTAAATTTTATGGAGTGCTGATGCTTCTGGCAGTTTTGCTGGCTCCGTCGCTGGCTTCGGCCGGAGTAGTGGAGTTATCGAAAAACTGGAAGAGTGCACCGATGACCAAAGTGAAAGCTTCGGGAGAAGAGATTTCTGCTACCGGCTTTAACCTGAAAAAGTGGAAACCTTGGAGTGGGGCGAAGTTCCGGATCCATTCTACGGAATGAATAACGAAAAAATCAAGGACATTTACGAAACAGGTCGTGATCATTACACCTATTGGTTTGTCAACGATTTTCTGCAAAAAGTAAAAAAAGGCGAACAGGTTTGGTTAAACTTCCGTGGGGTAAACTACAGTTTCGATGTATTCCTGAACGGAAAGAAAGTGAATACAGAACGCCACTACGGTATGTATCTGCGTCAAAAATATAATATCACTGATTTGTTGGCTGCCGATGGCAATAACCGTTTGGCGGTGATTGTTTTCCCGGTTGATGTGGTGGGTAACCCGAACGGCGGACAAGGTGGCGACGGAACGATTGCCCGCAACGTTGCGCTTCAGTATGTTGCCGGATGGGACTGGATTCAGCCGATTCGCGACCGCAACACGGGTATTTGGGACAAGGTAACCGTTGAAACAACAAAAGCGGTTGACCTTCAAAATTCACATGTAATTACTCGTGTGCCG
>QKCF01000001.1 GCA_003246935.1 Sunxiuqinia sp.
AAAGTTGACAACCTCAAAATGGGGGAAAATAAATAAATGTTCTCAAGATACTGCACTTCGTGATATTCAAGACTTGATTAAAAAAAATATTTTGCAAAAAGAAGCAAGCGGTGGGCGAAGTACAAATTATGAACTAAAAGAAATGCCTGGCGGTAAGTAGGTGTTCAGAATTGATTTTTTAGACCGTTTTAACAGTATTCATTCAATACAGATAATCCCCCAAGCAAATTTAACCAAGAAAATATCCATTATTTTTCAATAAGTGGGTTGTGTAAGTTTGCAATTATGTTCTGAATGGAGCATTCAAGGCGTTCGCGGTTGCTTTTGCTCTTATTCAAGTGAAATGTTTCCTGCAAAGCGTTAAACTCTTCCAAAGACATCATAACAATGCTTTTCCCCTTCGGGCGATGAACAACCAGCAACTCTCCGTCGGTAACTGCGTCCAGGTTGAAATTTAGGTTTTGTTTCAATTCTGGATAATTAACTACTTTCATGGTTTACGATCTTTCTTAGGTATCAATATACGTATTTACTGTACGTTTGTAAAAGCTTTTTATTTTTTCGGCCCGTTTTAGGTAGGAGGTAATTTCCTTGTAATATTCGAAAAAAAGGTTCAGACTTGCTTTCCGGCTCCAGGCAACAGCTGGCTTACTATATCTATTACCTCCGAAACAAAACAATATCAACTCATACGAACGCGAATAGCTAGCAATGTTTGTAGTGACAATGTATTCAAGGTGTATTTTGTTGCACTATGGACTGCTTTAGTGACTATTGAACAATGAAATCGCGTATAAGTGTATTATCTTGCACTTTTGCGTGATTTGTTGACTTAATTTTCTATTTTAGCAGAAAAAGGGCAATATGGAGCACTTTGAGATGTTGGTGAAATCAATCAAGGAACGTCGTGAGTCAATGCAGGTCACGCAAGAAACCTTGGCCGAAATATCAGGTGTAGGCCTGAGGACCATAAAACAGTTTGAGCGCGGGAAGGGTAATCCAACTTTGTTGACTCTATCTAAGATGGCCGATGCATTAGGCTTTGAAATCTGTTTGAAGATTAAAGAAGTTATTATTGACAAATGAGACAAGCTAAGGTATTTTATAAGGATATGGAAGCGGGTGTTTTGACTCAACTCGACGACGGAGCATTTGTTTTCCGGTATAGTGATGCATGGATGGTAGATGATGGCAAACCTTCCATAAGCCTCACTTTGCCAAAATCGAATAAAGAATATCATTCAAAAAATCTTTTCCCTTTCTTTTTCAACATGCTTCCCGAGGGCTCAAATAAGCAAGTACTTTGTCATTACAACAGGATTGACAGAGACGACTATTTCGGGCAGCTGCTAGCGGTTGCGAAATTTGATAGTATTGGAGCAGTTCGGGTCTTAAAAATCGATAATCCATGAGCCTACCAGAAATAACCAGGTGTCCTGGCACTTTAGCCGAGGGGTACAACACCTATAGCCGAACTTGTCTAAAATGGCTTTTTAATGGTAAGAAGGTTTACCATGTACTGCCTTATTTTTCGCCTGCAACTAAGCTGGAGACAGATGATCTTTTTATTCAGAGTCAAAAACAGCTCTCGATCTCCGGGGTGCAGGAGAAATTTTCGGTATTGCTGGAGAAAAATAAATTGCGCTTGATTCGAGAGGGGGAACGAGGAACTTATATCTTGAAGCCTATCCCGGGAATTGGCAAGCGTGCGGATCAAATGCCAGCGAACGAACATTTGACGATGCAAATCGCGAGGCAGGTTTTTGGTCTTGAAACAGCGGAAAATGCGCTTATATTTTTTCAAGATGGAGCAGCTGCTTATATTACCAAGAGATTTGACTATGACGATTTGGGAAATAAATTGGCGCAGGAAGATTTCGCGTCTCTTGCAGGGAGAACACCACAAACCCATGGCGAAGATTACAAATACCAGGGAAATTATCTTGAGCTGTTCGAAATCATGAATGCAACAGTTCCGGCATATAAGATTGAAGCTCCGAAACTTCTGCGGCTTATACTATTTAATTACTTATTTTCAAATGGAGATGCCCATTTTAAGAACTTTTCGCTTCTGGAAACGAGGATGGGAGATTTTCGTTTAAGCCCTGCATACGACTTGTTGAATAGTCGTATGCATATTGAAGATACTGATTTTGCCTTGCATGATGGATTACTTCCACGTAACCTTAAGCAAGGTACAATTAGTCAACAGTTCCGGGTTCTTGCAGAATGCGCCGGTGTACAAGAGATAACGTATGAAAAACTAAAGCGTTTGCTTTTGGGTAAATCCAACGACGTTGAAAAACTGATTGCGAACTCGTATATGGATGAAAAGGCTAAACGCAATTACTGGCAAGCCTATCTCGGACGATTGAAACAAATGGGAAAATGAAGCTGAAACGGTTTGCTGAAGAGAGTTGGTATTTCTGAAAAATTTTACTCTTAGAGTACTCATTGACCGCGACCGAAAGATAAATCGGAGTCGAAATCAGCAAAAGACTACGGCATAAACCGCAAGGCTATTTATTCCGTTTCCTTTTGGCAAATTTCTTACTCCGAATTTGAGGAGTGTCTAAGCGTTCAAAGAGGGAGTTCTGTTTAATTCGTCCCGGGAAATGAGAATTTGGAAAACAATCTTGAAGAAAATCAATCAAAAAATGAGTAGTAAAATACAAAATATCTGCTGGGATTTAGTATACTTGGTGGTGATCTGACCGCTATTGTGACCGATAAAGATAGTATATTATTTGTACCATATTTGTCTCATTGTTTCATAAGTGGTTGATTTATAGTGGTCGTTATTTTTGAAGAAGTGAAGTAATTAAGTTACCATAAAGTTAAGGAAATCCCGTCATTTGAATGACGGGATTTTTTTTTGCTCCGGAGTGAGATTTTGTTTTTATTTTTGAATGATTGAATATTTATTCATTAATTAAGAACATTCCTATATGGCAAGACCTACAGACGAAACAAAGTTGCAGGCGATTAAGAAAGCTGCAATGGAGGTAGTTGTTGAACAGGGAATATCCGGAGCATCAATCTCGCAAATTGCCAAGAAAGCAAAAGTGTCGGATGGTTATTTGTATCGTTTTTATACGGGGAAGCGAGAGTTGCTGGAAGCATTATTTCTCGAGCGTTCACAAAGAACCTATGATATGCTTCACCAGCAAATGGCGATGCATAATACCGCTACCGAACTGATTCGGGCGTTTATGCTGATGGTGTTTTCCAGTGCTGAAAATGAGACCGAGGCTATTTGTTTCTACCATAAATTGCTAAACGATTTCTCGTTTGAGATTCCGGAAGAAAACAGAAAAGGTACCATCGAACTATGTGAGCAGATCCTTGAATTGGGCAAATCAAACGGGGAAATCAGAACTGCGATCACGCCGGAACAATTCTTTGCCATTGTAATTGGTGGCACCCTGCAGTTTGTCAGTATTCGCCTTCGGAACATCTTTTCTGACAGCGCTTTTACCCAAGATGATATTGAACAGAGTATTACTGCGACTTTAAAAGCATTAGAATAACAAAAAATAAATGCATTACTTATGAAATCCTATTTAGTAATTGTCATTCAACTTATTTGGTTTTTGTCGGGCTCTGTGGCTTTCTCGCAAACGCTATCGTACGACGATGCTAGAGCGATGATGATGGATAACAACAAAAAGTTGCAGTCGTTAGCTAAGCAGCTGGAGACTGCTGATTACGTCAAAAAGCAGACTTTTTCAATGCGAATGCCTTTGCTTAACCTAAGCGGGCAGGCTGTTCATTTGAACGATGATTTAACTTTAGATCTGAATGGAAAGAGAGACCAGTTTGCCACGCTTCTGGGACTTTCCTCTTCCGATGTTCTTGGTGATTGGAACTTCGTGCTTCAGCAACAAAACTTTTGGTCAGTCGATCTCGGATTAAAATACCCGGTTTTTACCGGAGGAAAAATCAATGCTGCGATTAAAGTCGCCGACCTGAAAAGTCAGATAAAAGATCAGGAGGTTACAAAGGAGCAAAACTCATTGCTTACAGAGTTGACGACTCGTTACTTTCAGTTTCAGTTAGCCAATGAGGCAGTTGAAGTAAGGCGACAAGCATTGGAAGGAACGAAGGAGCATTGGGATAATGCTTTAAAGCTCGAGAAGAATGGGATGAAGGCTTCAGTTGAAAGTTTGCAGGCTGAAGCTGCTAACTCGGATGCTAAACGAGAATTAATTGCAGCCGAGAAGGATGCTTTGTTGGCTAGAACAGCGTTGGAGGGGACGTTAGGTGTCGATTCTTTGTCCGGCGAACTGTCAACGTCGTTGTTCCTTGTCGGTCAGCTGCAGCCTTTAGATTATTATGAGGATCATGCCGCGAAATATTTTCCCGATATCAATAAACTTTTCCTGATGCAGGAGCTTGCGGAGCAAGGTGTTCGGGCAAAAAAGGCAGCCTATATTCCCGATGTAGCGTTGGTTGGGAACTATCATTTGCTTTCGGATAACCTGTCAGTTACGGAACCCGATTGGTATGTTGGCGTTGGCTTCTCATTACCACTTTTCGACGGTTTCAAACGGAAAAATGAGCTGAAACAATATCAGGCAACTCAAGAGAGTGTTGAGTTGATGAAGGATCAGGCATTGCAGGATATCCGGATTTTGGTTCGCAAACAATACCAGGAACTGGACAAACAGCGCGAGCTGACCAGTAGTTTGGAAAAAGACCTGGCATTTGCAGATGAATTGAGGCGTGTTCGCGAAAAAGCTTTCGTTGAAGGTCTGGGCACTTCGGTTGATGTTGTAGATGCGACGCTTTATTTGTCATCCATCAAGCTGAAACGGCTGAAGGCTTTGTACGACTACGACATTGCGCTTGCCGCTTTGTTGGAAACGTGCGGTGAAAGTCTACAGTTCGATAGCTACATCACACAATAAAATACATCTCTATCCACGAATAAAATGAAACCAACAGATATGAAAAATAAGAATAAATCGAGTATGTTGATTGCGGCCATCTTGATTGTGGTGGTGATCGCATTGGCTTTGTGGTTTATGATTAAACCCAAGGTTTATTATATACAAGGTCAGGTTGAAGCAAAGCAGGTACATGTGTCTCCTGAGATCCCCGGAAAAATTTTGGAGTTAAGGGTTGAAGAAGGTGATTCGGTTGTTCCGGGGCAATTGTTGGCTGTGATGAAAACAACACGCATTGATGCCAAATTAGAGCAAGCGCAAGCGGCTCGAGAGGCAGCACTGGCTCAATTGGAAAAGGCAGATGCTGGAGCTCGTGTTGAGCAAATAGCCGCTGCTTATAATGTTTGGCAACAAGCTGAAGCTGCATCAGAGTTGGCTGATAAAACTTACGAGCGTGTAAACAATCTATTTGAAGAGAAGGTGTTGCCTGCTCAAAAGCGTGATGAAGCATACACACAGAAAGTGGCCTTACGTAAGCAGGCTGATGCTGCTAAGGCCAATTATGAAATGGCTAAAAACGGAGCACGGGTTGAGGATAAGAAAGCTGCAGCAGCTATGGTCCAACAGGCGCAGGGTGCGGTGAATGAGGTTGAAAGTTATAAAAATGAAGCGCAGGTTGTGGCGCCTGTTGCCGGAGAGGTGCAAGAAGTGATTCCCGAAGCCGGCGAGTTGGTTAATGCTGGTTATCCGATCGTGAATATTGTTGATTTGAGCGATGTTTGGGTCATTCTGAATATCCGCGAGGATTATATGAGTAATTTTCGCAAAGGATTTAAATTTGAAGTCACTGTGCCGGCTTTGGGTGGTGAGAAAGTTCAGTGCGAGGTTCGCAACATTGCCCCTTTGGCTGATTTTGCAACATGGACAGCTACACGCGCTCAGGGAGACTTCGACCGCCGTACATTCCAGATAAAAGCATACCCTCTGGCTAAAGTTGATGGCTTGCGTCCCGGGATGAGTGTGCTTGTGGACCAATCAACACTCGAATAAATTCCGGAACTATGAAGAACGGATTTCTACGGGTATTTTACACGGAATGGAAGAAATTCTTCCGAACACCGCGCCTGATGGTATGGGTGCTTGCTGTGCCGTTACTCATATTTGTCTTTTTCGGCGCTTTGTTTCAACACGGTGTGCCTCGGGATCTTCCGGTCAATGTTGTTGACTATGACAATTCTGCACTCTCCCGGAAACTTCTTCGTTTTGTCGATTCGTCACCCATAATGTCGATTACAGAACATTGTACAAACGAGGCAGAGGCACAGAGCGCTTTACGCCGTTCTGATGTTTTTGCAACGATTGTCATTCCATCCGATTTCGAAAAAGATATTTATCAAGGTGAAAGTCCACAGGTATTGTGCTACGTGAATGGACAGTATATTTTACCTGCAGGATTGATTCAAAGTGCGTTTCTAAAAACGACGGGAACCTTCTCTGCAGGTGTTAAGTTGGATAAACGACAAAAAAAGGGGCAGACTTACGGCCAGGCGATGAACGACATCTCTAGCTTTAACATTGACAAGCATATATTGTACAACCCCTATATGAATTACAATTATTATCTGAACTTGGCAATGTTGCCTATGATGTTTCAGATTGTAGTGATGGTTGTTTCCGTTTATGTGATCGGTTTGGTTATGAAGCGGCGAAAGGCTGAAAAGCTTTACCGGTTGGGGCATATGAATGTTTGGTCTGTTTTAGCTGGTAAGTTATTACCGTATACATTGCTTTTTTTGTTTATGGGCTGGTTTATGAATGTGTTCCTGTTTTATAATATTGGCATTTCCATCCGAGGTTCTGTTTTTAGTGCCTTGTTGATAACAGCTTTAATGATTCTGGCTTATCAGGCAATGGCTGTATTTTATGTGTCATTTTCTAAAAATTTGAGATCGGCAATGACCTATGGCGGGGGATTTTCGGCTTTGGCTTTTTCATTCTCGGGATACACTTTTCCGGTCGAAGGTATGCCTCAATCGATGATTGTTATTGGACAAATATTTCCGTTTACACATTTCATGGAAGCCTATGTGAATACCGCAATCAAAGGTTTGCCGCTGGCTGCTTCGGTTGGCTCGCTGGTCGCGTTACTCGTTTTTGTAACTATAGGGCTACTGTCAGTACCTAAATTTTCGAAACTGCTAAAGAACAATGGATATGAACCGGAATATTGAAAAAAGGGGAATCGGAGTTTTTTCCAAACTTTGGTATGCAATGAAAAATGAGTACCGGTTTCTGTTTCGCGATGTAGCGGTAGTATTCTCCATGTTGTTTATTGCCACCGTCATCTCGTTTGTATATACTTACGTTTATTCGCATCAGGTGCTTAGCGGTCTTTCGCTGGCTGTGGTTGATCACGATCAAACAACCGAAAGCCGTTTGTTGACCCGCATGCTGGACGCAACGCCTCAGGTGGATGCTGCTTTTGTTGTTTCCAATTTCAGCGATGCGGAGGTCTTGTTTGACCAGGGTAAAGCACGAGGAATTGTAGTGATCCCTAATCATTTTGGTCGCGACCTGAACCGACAGGATCAACCATCGGTTTCGGTTTTTGCCGATGCTTCTTATATCCTGTATTATAAGCAGGTTTATAAAGCGATGTCGTTGGTGGGTAGTTATATGAATGCAGGTATCGAAATCAAAAAACTGAAGATGAATGGAAATACAGATTCCGAATCGCGACAAAATACCAGCCCTATTGAAACCAAGGTTATTGGGATGTTTAACCCGGACTCCGGTTACGCTATTTTTGTCATGCCATCCGTGTTTTTGGTCATCATTCAGACTACGATGTTAACGGGAATAGGCTTGCTCGGAGGAACTTTTCGTGAACGAAAGCGATTTGCAAACACCCACACCGAAGTGTCAAATATTTTCGATGCTATTGCAATTGTACTCGGAAAAGC
>QKCF01000221.1 GCA_003246935.1 Sunxiuqinia sp.
TGTATTCTTTAAAGGACGTTCAATCCTTTTCAAAGAGCAAGGTGAAATCCTGTTGCTGAAGTTTGCCCAGGCTTTGGAAGAGTTGGGTAAAGTAGAGCAGATGCCTCAGCTAGAAGGAAAAAGAATGACCATGTTTATTTCACCTAAGAAGAAAAAGTAAAGCGAAGTTGATTCGCAACTTTAAATTCTTTGAATATTTAAATTAGGACAAGATGCCAAAAATGAAAACCAATTCCGGTGCAAAAAAACGGTTTAAATTAACTGGTACCGGTAAATTGAAAAGAAAGCACGCTTTCAAAAGTCACATTTTGACGAAGAAAACAACAAAGCAAAAACGTAATTTGACTCACGCTACTTTGGTTCACAAAGCAGATGAGAAAAACGTTAAGCTGTTGCTTGTTATGAAGTAATCTTTTCAATTTCGAGTAAAAAATTAGAGTTTTTAACAAAGTGAATTAGCCATTAAAAGTGCCTGTTTCAGGACGCTAACCGCTTAAAATTTAGAATTATGCCAAGATCAGTAAATCATGTAGCATCTCGGGCTCGCAGAAAAAAAATCCTCAAGCAAACTAAAGGTAATTGGGGTGCCCGCAGAAACGTGTGGACGGTAGCAAAAAATACCTATGAAAAAGGTTTACAATATGCTTACCGTGACCGCAAAGCCAAAAAACGTAACTTCCGTGCCCTTTGGATTCAGCGAATCAACGCTGCAGCTCGTATGGAAGGACTCAGCTATTCGCATTTGATTGGTTTGATGAAAAAAGCAAACATTGAAATCAACCGCAAAGTTTTAGCTGACTTAGCTGTGTATCAACCACAAGCTTTTAAAGCTATCGTTGATAAGGTGAAATAACATCACTCGAATAAGGTCGAAATAAACATAAAGCCCTGTTCCGAATTCGGAGCAGGGCTTATTTTTTGTAAAAATTGACGGTCGGAATAAGAGGTTGCTGTTTTGTTTCATGAAACTTATATTCGTTGTTCTCATAACTCATTACTCGCTTCTTCTTTCCTGAATACTACGACAGTTCACCGAACACTACGAAAATTCCACTATCTTCGGGAAGTTTTCAAAATAGAATCATGACTTCCGAAATTATACAGCTCATAGCTGCAAAATTGAATCTTGCAGCCTCCCAGGTAAAAAATACAATTGATTTGCTGAATGACGGCGCTACTGTTCCTTTCATATCTCGTTACCGGAAAGAAAGAACCGGAAGCATGGATGAGGTACAGGTCGGTGCTGTGAAAGATGAGAAAGCGCGTTTTGAGGAATTAATTAAACGGAAGGAGACAATTCTGAACACTATTGAGGAGCAGGACAAACTTACCGGTGAATTGAACGCGAGAATCGAGAATTGCTGGAATAGCACCGAATTGGAGGACATTTACCTGCCCTATAAGCCGAAGCGAAAAACCAAGGCGACAATTGCACGCGAGAAAGGCTTGGAACCCTTGGCCAAAATTATCATGAAGCAGCAAGAGCGCGATTTGGATTTTCGCGCATTGTCGTTTGTACAAGGAGAAGTAGCTTCTGCTGATGACGCTTTATCAGGAGCGCGCGATATTATTGCCGAATGGATCAACGAGAATGAAAACGCCAGAAGCATGGTTCGACGTGCATTCGAACAGGGAGCGGTTGTTCGGAGTAAGGTCGTGAAGAGTAAAGAAGAAGATGGTGCAAAATATCGAGATTATTTCGATTGGGAGGAGCCATTAAGACGTTGTCCTTCGCACCGGTTGTTGGCAATGCGGCGAGGTGAAACAGAAGGTTTTTTGAGGATCTCGATTGCTCCGGACGAGGCAAACATACAGGAGCGGCTTGATCGTTACTTTGTGCGTTCTAGTAATGAATGTGGTGAACAGGTTGCAGTTGCTGTAAAAGACAGTTATAAACGCTTGCTGTCTTCATCGATGGAGACGGAATTCTCTAACTTATCGAAGGTGAAAGCTGATCAGGAAGCAATACAGGTATTTGCCGAAAACCTGCGACAGTTGTTATTGGCGGCTCCGCTGGGGCAGAAGCGTGTCTTGGCAATTGATCCAGGCTACCGAACAGGCTGCAAGGTAGTCTGTTTGGATGCGCAAGGCAACCTGCTCCATAATGAGACGATTTATCCGCACAAGCCACAGGAAGAAACGAAACAGTCAGCGCGAAAACTGACTTCCTTGGTTAGTTCTTATCAGATTGAGGCGATAGCGATTGGTAATGGTACGGCAAGTCGCGAAACGGAACATTTTGTAAAGAAGTTACGCTACGATCGGGATTTAAAAGTGTTTGTCGTTTCGGAAGATGGCGCATCAGTTTACTCCGCTTCGAAAGTTGCCCGGGACGAATTTCCTCAATATGATGTTACTGTTCGGGGGGCAGTTTCAATTGGTCGCCGCTTGATGGACCCATTGGCTGAGTTGGTGAAAATCGATCCTAAATCGATTGGCGTAGGCCAGTATCAGCATGATGTTGATCAAAAAATGTTGAAGGAAAGCTTGGATACGGTTGTTGAGTCGGCGGTTAATAAAGTCGGCGTGAATGTCAATACGGCGTCCAAGCACTTGCTGACTTATATCTCAGGTTTGGGGCCGCAACTAGCTCAAAATATCGTCGATTTTAGAAAAGAGAATGGTGCTTTTGGCTCGCGGAAAGAATTGATGAAGGTGCCTCGCATGGGAGCGAAAGCTTTCGAGCAGGCTGCAGGTTTCTTGCGAATCCCCGATGCAGAAAACCCATTGGATAATTCGGCCGTTCACCCGGAGTCGTATGCCGTAGTTCAAAAGATGGCAAAGGATCTGAAGTGCTCGGTTGCCGATCTAGTGTCGAATAAGGAATTAGTCGAGACGATCGAACTGAAAAATTATGTGACTGAAGAAATTGGCTTGCCAACCTTGACTGATATCCGGAGCGAATTGAATAAGCCCGGACGTGATCCGCGGAAGGGAATCAAAGTATTTGAATTTGCCGAAGGTATTTTTAAAGTTGAAGATTTGCAGGTTGGAATGGTACTTCCCGGAATTGTTACCAATATAACCAAGTTCGGAGCTTTTGTTGATGTCGGTGTTAAACAGGATGGGTTGGTTCATATTTCAATGTTGGCCGACCGTTTCATCAGCGACCCTAATGAAATCGTGAAGCTGCATCAACATGTTATGGTGAAAGTAACAGAACTTGACTTGGCCCGGAAAAGAATACAGCTAAGCCTGAAGGATGTTCCCCAGGATTAGCTGCAATAAAGAATATTTTGTGACTAACGTTCCGGCATTACCAACCACAGAATAATGTAGACCAAAATTCCGGGAAAACCGATGCTGGCTAATGACAGAATCACATAAATTACCCTAACCAAAGTTGGGTCCATGTCCAGATGTTCTGCAATTCCGGCTAAAACACCGGCAATCATTTTGTCCTCAGAGCGCGTTAGTCTTTTTTTGTCTGAATTCATGAATTACGGGAAAGATTAATCTTCGTCGTCTTCCTCTTCGCCGTAAAGGTTTTCCTGACTCTCGAATTCTTCGTCGAGGAATGTCTCAGCATCTTCCAGCAAAGCTTTGATTAACTCTTCAGATACAGGTGGTTCACTAAGCCAGTGTACCTTCTGGTTCGCCCAGAAATCTTCGATATCACTCTCGACAATAAATTTAGGTTCTTCAGTGTGGACAACGTAAATTGTGTCGGGACATTCCTGAGAATTGTCTGCCAGTAAGAATTTAGGTAGCATAATGTAACTTGTTTAATTGTTATAGAAACAAAAATAGAGAAAAACCAATTCAAATACCTGTTGTGGCATTTTTTATTTTCTTCGTGTTTCGGCCTGAAAAGGTTCTATTCTTTTAACCTAAATTCGATTTTGAAATTGACTAATTCTGTTTTTATGGGTAAAAGTCATCTTATTTCCAGTTAACGTAAATAAAAAGTGAATATTGATCTGACGATTTGAGCAGTCAGGATCAAAATGCTATTTTAGGCTTTCATTTTATAAAATCAATGTATGTCGAAGTTAAATGATATTCTTGCCTTAATTGACGGATATATCGGAGGAAGCTCCTGGTTTGTTTACCTGCTGCTGGGAACCGGTTTGTTTTTCACCATTTACTTAAAGTTTCCACAATTCCGCTATTTGAAATATGCTGTTCGCATTGTTCGCGGAAAATTTGATCGTGACGGTGATGCCGGTGATACTTCGCACTTTCAGGCTTTGACTACTGCCTTATCGGGTACAGTTGGTACTGGTAATATTGCCGGTGTTGCATTGGCAATCCATTTGGGCGGCCCTGGCGCCCTGTTTTGGATGTTAATGACAGCCTTGCTAGGTATGACCACAAAGTTTGTAGAAGTAACGCTCTCTCACAAATACCGCGAAAAGACTGATGATGGCACTATGGCAGGGGGACCGATGTATTACATGAAGAATCGGCTAAACATGAAGTGGCTGGCTGTGATTTTTGCCGTCGCAACGGTTTTATCGTCGTTTGGAACAGGTAGCCTTCCACAGATCAACTCAATTTCGAACTCGTTGTTTGCTACTTTCGGGATCAATAAAATTCTGACGGGTGCAGTACTTGCATTGTTACTTGCTTTTGTGATCATTGGTGGTATTAAGCGTATTGCAAAGGTGACTTCCCGGTTGGTGCCCTTGATGGCGCTGATCTATTTTGTTGGAGCAATTGCCGTAATATTCTACAACTACGAAAATATTATTCCTTCGATCGTTTCTGTTTTTAGCGACGTGTTTACAGGAACTGCTGCCAGTGGAGGGTTCCTCGGTGCAGGTTTTGCATTTGCATTTAATCGCGGAGTAAACCGTGGTTTGTTTTCGAACGAAGCAGGTCAGGGATCGGCACCAATTGCTCACGCGGCAGCTCGCGCTCACGAGCCGGTGTCGGAAGGTTTGGTTGCCTTGCTCGAACCGTTTATCGATACGATTATTATCTGTACGTTAACAGGTCTGGTAATTCTTTCCTCCGGCGTATGGAACCAGAAATACGAAAATCAGTTCCAAACAACGGATATTGTTGTGCTGGACAAGGTTTATGACCAGACTAGTTCGCAAGATCAGGAGGCATTGCACGATTTTCTGTTAGGTCGTTCAGAATTATCTGAGTTTACCGGTGATTTGAATGTTGTTGACGGGAAAGTGCAAAATGCGTTGACAATCCTTCATGCGCGTTCAGTTGCTGAAAATATTGTCATTAAAGAAGGTGAAAGGCCGTATACCGGAACAATTCCGGTAACCAATGGCGTTGTTCCGTCAACTATAAGTCAGACATTTGAAGGAAAGTCGCTGGTACATAGTGCGCCGTTGACTACAATCGCATTTACAAAGAGCTGGTTCGGTGATTTTGGACAATACATTGTAGCTATTGGCTTGCTTCTCTTTGCTTTTTCTACGGCTATTTCCTGGAGTTATTACGGCGACCGTGCAATGACATTTATGTTTGGATCGAAAGCGGTAATTTATTTCCGTATCGTCTATGTAATTGGATTTTTCCTGGCCTCATTTACCGATACAACAATTATTTGGACACTATCCGGAATTACGATAGCTTTGATGACGATTCCGAACTTGTTTGGTATTCTTTTGTTACGTAGGGAGATGAAGTCGGAAGTGAAAAGCTTTTGGGTGGAATACAGTGACCGGTTCCCCGGAGAAAAGGCTCCAGTTGATTAACTATTGGATTGCTAAATGGCAGACGAAGAAGATTTTACCAGTTTAAAATTGTTGGTGGCGGATGACAGCCCGCTAAATCATCGGGTTGTTAGTTTGTCCTTGAGAGGTTGTATCAGTCAAGTTGATAGTGCATATGACGGATTGGAAGCTTTTGAAAAGTTTAAAGAGAACCGTTATGATGTTATTTTGATGGATATGAGAATGCCGGTGATAAACGGATGCGAATCCGCAGCTCTTATCCGTATGTTTGAACGTGAAGAGAACCTTTCGAAGAAGTGTCTTATCGTTGCAATGACGGCCAACGATTTTGATGATGATATTCAATCATGTTTGGATAAAGGAATGGATACATACCTGGGAAAACCGTTTCAGGTCAACAATTTTCTGCAGATCTTGCACGAAAGATTTAATCCCTTGTCATAACCCATAGTTCTTGCTATTTTTGCGCCTGCAAAATAGAAGCAATGTCAAAAATTTATCCGGATAATTTTGAAGTAAAGATTGGTTTCGACCGTGTTCGTGAGTTGTTGAAGGGGATTTGTCTCAGTCCGCTTGGTCAGGAGCGTGTCGATGAAATAGAATTCATGACCAAACCTGGTAAGCTCAGTTTTGAGCTTGCGCTTACCGATGAGTTTGCAAAACTTTTGCAGGATTCGGATAATTTTCCAGCCAATTATTTCTATGATATGAGGCAAGCCCTGTCGATGATTAGGACTGAAGGGCGCTTTATGGATGTCAATGAACTTTTCAATTTAAAGCGATCATTGGAGACGATTATCGCTATTGTCAGGTTTATTAAGCAGCAGAAAGACGAGAATTATCCAACATTGAAGAAGCTTCTGGAACAGGTTCAGGTTTTCCCTTATGTGAAAGATCGTATCGATCGTATTTTGGATCAACACGGGAAGATTCGGGATAACGCTTCTCCAGAACTGGCACAGATTCGGCGAGACCTGTTTGCAAAACAGGGGAATGTTTCGAAACGCTTACACTCTATCTTGAAACAAGCCCAGCGTGATGGATTGATCGAAGATGATGCCAGCGTTTCAATTCGCGATGGACGCCCTGTTATTCCAATTTCTTCAGCCTTAAAAAGAAGGATCAGCGGTATTGTGCACGATGAATCTTCGACAGGGAAGACTTCCTATATTGAACCGTCAGAAGTTGTGGAATTGAACAACGAGATCCGTGAATTGGAGTATGCCGAGAAACGCGAGATCGTTAAAATTTTGGTCGAGTTTGCAGATGATATCAGGCCTTATTTAGACGACTTGTTGGGGCAATACGAGTTTCTCGGAACAATTGACTTTGTGCGGGCCAAAGCCCGGTTAGCCAACCGCATGGAGGCCATTAAGCCAAAAATTGTATGGGAGAGCCAGCTGGAGTGGGTAAAGGCTGTTCATCCGCTTTTGAAATTCAACCTTGAAAAGGAGAATAGGAACGTCGTACCACTTAATATTACGCTTACTCCCAAAGACCATCTATTGCTTATTTCTGGGCCCAATGCCGGTGGTAAGTCGGTTTGTTTGAAAACCGTAGGGCTTTTGCAGTATATGCTTCAGTGTGGACTATTGATTCCAATTCACGACAGTAGCCTTGCCGGTATCTTCGATCAAATTTTCATTGATATTGGCGATGAGCAATCCATTGAAAACGATTTGAGTACCTATAGTTCGCATCTAATGAACATGAAGTTTTTCGTAAAAAATACGAACGAGCGAACTTTGGTCTTGATCGATGAATTTGGAACAGGAACCGAACCGATGCTTGGAGGGGCAATTGCCGAAGCCATTTTGAACCAGTTGAACCAGATGGGAACTTTCGGCGTAATAACGACGCACTATACAAATTTGAAGCACTTCGCATCGGGTACCGAAGGTATAGCAAACGGCGCGATGATGTACGATGCACATCGAATGGAGCCGCTGTTCCAATTGGAGATTGGCAAACCGGGAAGTTCTTTTGCTTTCGAGATAGCCCGCAAAATAGGTATGCCTGAAGTAATTTTGCAGGAGGCAACCGACAAAATAGGGAAGGATCATATTGATTTTGACAAACACTTGCGTGATATTCTTCGCGATAAGCGTTATTGGGAGTCGAAACGACAGCGGATCCGTCAGGTAGAAAAGACTTTGGAAGATGTTTCAGGTCGTTATGAAGAAGATAAAGCTGAATAATCAGCGAAAGCAGATCTTAGAAGAGGCGAAAGCAGAGGCTGCCAAAATTGTCGCTGAAGCTAACAAAAAGGTTGAAAATACCATCCGTGAAATTCGCGAAAGCCAGGCGGAAAAGGAAAAAACAAAAGCAATCCGAAAGGAACTCGAAACATTTAAAGAAGAAGTCGTAGAGGCTGACGCAGATCAGGACGAATGGATTAAACACAAGATAGAGAAGCTTAAGAACAAGCAGAAGAACAGAAAAGAGAAGAAGGATAAAGTAGCCGATAAACCTACAAAAGTAGTTCAACCTAAAGTTGAAAAAGAACTCGAAGTAGGTGATAAGGTTCGGATTGAAGGGCAGGATACTGTTGGCGAGGTGCTGGAGCTAGGGGATAAAAAAGCGATTGTTGCCTTTGGTCAGCTACGGACTTCGGTTAGCCGGAAGAAGCTTCAGATTGTGTCGAACAATGAAGCTAAACGGGAGCAAAAGGTGTATAATCAGACAAAAGCTAACGTAAACAAGAACCTGTCGGAGAAACGTCTCAACTTTAAACCGGATATTGATATTCGCGGACAACGGGCAGATGAGGCACTCGCGAATATCCAGTCTTTTATTGATGAGGCTATTATGCTGAATGTTCACGAACTTCGTATACTTCACGGTAAAGGTAGTGGAATTTTGAAGGAGGTGATTCGAAATTTTCTGAAAGCCGATCCGGCAGTCAGTTCTTTCCGTGATGAGCATGTTCAGTTTGGAGGAGCAGGTATCACAATCGTTGAGTTGGGGTAGGTTTCTAACAGTTTATCCCCTAAAAAATGGCTAAAAGTCAGAGCCCGTTTTAGCTCAGTTTTATAGATTTGTAAGGCAATTCAAAAAATAAGATGGGAATAGCAGAGAACATTTTAAAGTTGAAAAGCGAATTGGCAGAAGGAGTAACGCTGGTTGCTGTTTCAAAAACTAAACCGAATGACGACATCCTCGCTGCATATGAAGTTGGCCAGCGTGTTTTTGGAGAGAATAAGGTTCAGGAGTTGGCTACTAAATATGAGCAACTGCCAAAAGATATTGAGTGGCATTTTATTGGGCACTTACAAACGAACAAAGTCAAGTATATTGCATCGTTTGTAGACCTGATTCACGGTGTTGATTCGCTGAAACTGCTTAAGACAATTGATAAAGAAGGAGCGAAAGCCAATCGCACAATCAATTGCCTGCTGCAGTTCCATATCGCAGAGGAAGAAACAAAGTTTGGGCTGGATTTGAACGAAGCAAAGGAAATTCTGGGTTCAGATGAATTTGTGTCGATGAAAAATGTACAGGTATGCGGGGTAATGGGCATGGCCACTTATACCGACGATGAGGCGCAGATTCGGAAAGAGTTCAGACAGCTTAAAAACATATTTAATCAGATAAAAGCTGAATTCTTTGGAGAGAATGATTCTTTTTCAGAAATTTCCATGGGCATGTCGGGCGACTACCAGTTGGCAGTACAAGAAGGTAGTACGATGGTTCGCGTTGGGAGTTTTATTTTCGGACAACGCTACTATCAAGCCTAGTCAAAATAGTACAATAGAAAGGGTAAAAACCAATATCAATTAATTAACTAGAAAGTTATATGAAGAAGTTAGATACGACATATCTGGGATTGAAGCTAAAAAACCCGATTGTTGTGGCCAGTTCGGGCCTAACGAACAGCGTTGACAAAATTAAAGATCTGGAAAAAGCAGGGGCAGCTGCAGTGGTCTTAAAATCACTTTTTGAAGAACAGATTAATGGAGAGGTAACTCACCTGATCTCCAAGGATCCGCAGAACAGTTATCCGGAAGCAGAGGACTACATTCATAACTACACCCGCCAAAATACGGTTACAGAGCATCTGGAACTTTTGCGCAAGGTGAAGGCTGAAGTTTCTATTCCGGTAATTGCCAGTATCAATGCCGTATCTGCGAACGAGTGGACTAGTTTTGCCAAAGATTTTGAGCAAGCTGGTGCAGATGCTTTAGAGTTAAATATTTTCTACGTGCCAACAGGCCGTAACGAGAAGCCGGGGGAAATCGAACAACTCTATATCGATGTCCTGAAAAAGGTAAAAGCTGAAGTTTCAATACCTGTTTCAGTTAAGATCGGATTCTATTTCACGAATCTAATTGCCTTTGCAGAACGATTAATGGCTAATGGTGCTGCTGCCGTAACGATGTTTAACCGTTTTTACGAACCTGATATCAATGTCGAAAAGCTGGCATTAAGTGCATCTGAAGTATTCAGTTCTCCTGCTGATATTCGACGCTCCCTGCGTTGGGTAGGCTTGGTAAGTGCAGCTTTGCCAAATTTGGAAATCGCTGCATCAACAGGTGTTCATGATGGCGAGGCTGTGATCAAACAGTTGTTGGCAGGTGCTAAAGTTGTTCAGGTTTGTTCGGCAATATACATCAATGGTGCACAGGTAATTGATGGAATGACGAAAGAACTGGAGAAATTTATGAGAAAGTGGAACTTTAACTCAATTGAAGATTTCCGAGGTCGCTTATCATACGCAAAAATTGAAGATCCGCAAATGTACGAGCGTGCTCAGTTCATGAAATATTTTTCGAATAAAGGATAAACAAATACGCGATATAATTAAAAGCCGGATGTGATCAAATAACATCCGGCTTTTAATTTTTTCAATAGCTTTGCGGCTCAATACCCTCTTCCAGAATCCGAAGGAATTCGA
>QKCF01000277.1 GCA_003246935.1 Sunxiuqinia sp.
GTCACAATTTTAGAATAATCATACTTAAAATATGGCAACGAACAAAGATCACAAACAGGATGACAATCTGCAGGAAGTTGAAAACGCGTTAACAAAATCAGAACAGTTTATTGAAGATAACCAGAAGATTTTGACCATCGTAATCGGTGTTATCGTGGTTGTTATTGCTGGCTACCTTGGCTTTACAAAATTATATGTAGCACCTAAAGAAAAAGCAGCACAGGAAGAAATGTTCTTCGCAGAGCAATACTTCGAAAAAGACTCATTCAACCTGGCTATCAACGGTGACGGAACAAATCCTGGATTTTTGGACATCATCGAAGATTATAGCGCGACTCCTGCCGGCAATTTGGCTAACTACTATGTTGGTGTTTCTTATCTGCACCTGGGTCAATACGAAGATGCACTGGAATATTTGAACGATTTCAGCACCGACGATTTAGTTTTGGCTCCTGTATTAGAAGGCGCAAAAGGCGATTGCTACGCAGAATTGAACCAAGCTGACAAAGCGATAAGCGCATACAAAAAAGCATACGAAATGAAAAATGAGTTTACAACTCCGGTATTCCTGTTGAAAGCGGGTCAGTTGATGGAAACTCAAGGTGAATACAGTGATGCACTTGGTGTTTACACACAAATTAAGGATGACTACCCTACATCAACCGAAGCTCGTACAATTGACAAGTACATTGCTCGCGTTGAGATGGAACTAAAAAAATAAGATGATCTAAAATATTTTGGAAAATCCCCTCAATGCAGGGGATTTTTTATTTTTGTAAAAAAGAAAAGAATGGCAACAAAAAATTTATCAGAATACGATTTGGCTTCGGTACCTTCTGCGGAGCATATGAAATTCGGAATTGTAGTAGCCGAATGGAACTATCAGATTACAGGTGCATTGGCTCAGGGAGCAATGGATACGCTTATTAAACATGGTGCCAGCGAGGACAACATCATCGTAAAACATGTACCGGGAACATTCGAGCTTACGCTTGGCGGACAATTTATGGCCGAATATACCCAGGTTGATGCCATCATCCTACTTGGCTGTGTTATCCAGGGAGATACCCGTCACTTCGACTTTATTTGTGACGGTGTTACGCAGGGAACAACTGATTTGAACCTGAAGTACAACAAGCCGTTTATTTTCGGCGTATTGACAACCAACAACGAACAACAGGCTCTTGACCGTGCCGGAGGCCGTTTAGGCAACAAAGGCGATGAAGCCGCTGTTACCGCCATCAAGATGGTTGCTTTAAAAAACGAATTAAAATAATTACAAGGGGCTGCAAAGTCCCTTTTTCTTTAATCTGACAAATACAGCAGGATGAAAGCCATGCTTTTTGCAGCCGGTTTAGGAACCCGGTTAAAACCACTCACCGACAATAAACCCAAAGCACTAGTCGAAATTGGCGGCATTACGCTTTTGGAACGTTGCATTAACCAACTCAAGAAAAATGGCATCGGCGAGATTGTAATCAACATTCATCATTTTGGCGATCAGATTAAAGATTTTCTGGAACAACATCAGAATTTTGGTCTTTCTATATCCATCTCGGACGAAAGCGATGCTCTGCTCGATACCGGCGGAGCTATTTTGAAAGCCAAAGCGCTGTTGACCGGCAGTGAGCCGATCCTGCTCATCAATGTTGATATTCTGACCAATCTGAATTTCAAGATGCTTCTCGATTATCACATCCAAAATCAGGCCTTGGCAACCTTGGTTGTTCGTCAGCGTTCGACTTCACGTTACCTGCTTTTTAAAAAGCAAATTTTGGTTGGATGGACAAACAAGAAGAGCGGTGAAATAAAAGTTTCGCGACCTGAAAAAATTGCTAACGCTCAGGAATTTGCGTTCAGCGGCATCCACATCATTCAACCTGAGCTGCTGGATGAAATCACTGAAAGCGGAAAATTCTCGATTATCGATTTATACCTTCGACTGGCAAAATCGCATAAAATTTGTGCCTTTGTTGATTCTGATTCTATATGGATGGATTTGGGAAAAGTTGAAGAATTAAGCCAAGCCGAAGAATTGGTCGAAAAGCTGGAAGCATAAAAAAAGCCGCTTCTCTGCAGAAACGGCTTGATTCATTTTATTCATTGGTCTTTTCTTCTTCTCCCGGAGGTGGTCCCTGGCGGCGTTCTTTCATACGCTCATTGCGCTCTTTTATGACTTCCTGATATTTTGTTTTTTGTTCAGGAGTCAAGAGAGCTTCAATTTGCTTGTCTTGCTTATCCATACGGGCTTGCATCTCAGCACGCATTTTTTCACGATCCATCTGCTGTCCTTCTTCACGAGCCTTTTGCATTTCTTCGCGACGTTTCTCAAATTCAGCCTGTTGTTTTTCCATATTTTCAGTCAACAAAGCTTTTACTTTTGCTGTCTGCTCATCTGATAAAGACAACTGCTCTTTTAATCGATTGGTTTGATTTGCAATCCGCTCTTCGGGATTCATTCTTTGCGGACGCTGTCCATTTTCAGTTTTTGAGGGACGCTCTCCGCTTCCGCGCTGTGCCTCGGCTACCGTAATTAAACCGAGAAACAAAACTGCAATCACTAATAACTTCTTCATAAAATTCATTTTAAATTTTTAACGCTTTCTTTATTCAAATCTGAACTTGCAATAATAATTTGCCTTTTTAAATCGCATTTTAATGAAAGCTGGCTTTTTGACTAACCGGCAAGCCTCAGGTTTAACACAGCTTAAAAAAAGATCTGTTAAATAATGTAAAATAGCATTCGCTTCGTATTTCAGAAACACGATAGGTTGATTCAAACTGCAGACCAGAGACTAATTTTGGAAGGTGTCATACTCCGTTGTATCTCGACGAAGCATTACGTTGAACCTCGACGCGTCCTTACGTTTCATCGCACCGTCGGGAAGCGTCGTCGCGAATAAATCTTGCAAAAGCAATTTACTAATCAAACAAATGGTTTCGAACCGAACTACTGAAACCGCTTTGTTCGTTACTCGGGGCTTTCAGATATTTAGGTTTCAGCTCTTCCGGACTGTTATCAACCAAGTACGAAATTGAAGTAAAGTCGAGTAATTCAAGGTCATTATAATCATTTCCAATGCTAAATGTGGAATTATGCGGAATGCCATGCAAATCGCACAAATACCGGATGGCATTGCCTTTTGACACGGAGTTGTGAAAGATTTCCATCCAAACATAGCCCGTTTCAAGCGGTGAGCTTGCCCGCAAAACTTTGATATCTTCAAAATGACTCTCCAACTCCGCTTTTAGCTGACTGTAATCATCGGCATTTTCAAATATGACCAGGAACTGACATGCATCAGTGTCTATCTCACTATTTTCGGGTAGCAGACTTGCATATGCATGATGAAAGGAGTAATACCGTTCAAATTCTTCACAAATGTGCTCTCCCCGGTAATACCAACAAAACGAGTTTTCGGGAATTCCTTTAAAGACATAGAAGTTTAATCGCTTTTCAACCAACATTTCGTTGATCTTATTAACCGTCGTTTGGGCAATATTCTTTTTATACAGCAACTCGTTATTGCGACAGTCGAAAATACCAGCCCCGGTTGAAAACGCGACATAGTCGAAAGGCGCATGTTCGGGAATAACTTCCTTCACTTTGCGGTAATTTCTTCCGGTTGCCACCACCCGAAGGATACCATGTTCACCCAGGAACTCCAGCATCTCCCAGTCTTCCTTACTGATTGTTTTATCGCTTCTCAGCAATGTACCATCCAGGTCGGTTGCAACTAAACCAATTTTTTTTCGGTAGTCCATGATCTCAACGCTCCTTAATCCAACAACTGATAACTACTTATTTGCACAGGTGCATTTAATGAAGGTAAAACTTTTTCAATCAAAATTCCTTCTGCCGGATGATGATCGTGACCGAAAGTTGCTCTCACCCCCATCGATATAAAATGAACGGCTCGATCCAAAGCAATAGGAAGACTATCGCCCTGCAACAGTGCACCAACCATCACACTGGCAAAAGAATCTCCTGTACCGGGATAGTTAGCTGGCAGATAATCGCAGGTTACTCGCCAGTACCGAAGATCCACCGAATTGTATGCCATCACCGATGTCTTATTGGGCATTGTCTCCTCAGGTACACTTGTAATAATAACCTGCTTCGGGCCCAATTCGGCTAATCTGAAACACCACTCTTTCAACTCAGAAATACTCACCTTAGGCCGATAAGATTCCCCGAGCAAAAATGCAGCCTCGGTCAGGTTGGGGGTAATCACCTCTGCTTTGGCAACGAGTTCCTTCATTTTCTCCACCATCGTTTCATTAAACGCAGAATAGAGCTTCCCATTGTCGCCTAAAACCGGATCAACGATAACCAACTGATCTGGCGCTGCAAATTCGTCGATAAAGTTTTTAACCATATCAATCTGCCCCACAGCTCCCAAATAGCCTGAATAGATCGCATCAAACTGAATATTCAACTCCTTCCAGTGTTCGATCATCTTTGGCAATTCATTCGTTAAATCCCGACCGTTAAACCCGGGGAAAGCGCTGTGCGAAGAAAGTACAGCTGTGGGTAACGGACATACCTGAATGCCCATCGATGATAATATGGGGATAACAACGGTTAAGGAAGCACGTCCAAAACCACTCAAATCGTGGATGGCAGCTACTCGTTGCAAGTGATTTCTCATAGTTCTAAATTTTCCTAAAAATACAAAAGTCAGCCTGAATCTCTCGGAGAAACATAGCTTAAAAAGAGTGAAAAAATTAGCCTGTACACATCGAAAAAGAACTACCTACCCGCCAGATTCGCTGGTTTGCCGAAAAAATGCACCTTAACAAATCATTAATGATAGTTTTGTAGTGTAATTTTTATCTTTGTAAGCTTTGAGTAAAAACAAACAGGTTTGAAAACAACAGATTCGAGTCAAACCTCAAAAAATAACTATAGATTTTTATGAAGATTGCACTTATCGGGTACGGTAAAATGGGAAAAACCATTGAGCAAATTGCGCTCGACCGTGGACATGAGATCGTTTTAAAAATAGACATATCCAATCAAGCCGACCTTACCGTCGAAAATTTGAAAAAGGCTGACGTTGCCATTGAATTTACGATTCCGAAATCAGCTGTATCCAATTATAAACTTTGTTTTGAAGCCGGTGTTCCTGTTGTGAGTGGCACAACAGGTTGGTTAGAGCAGAAAGATGAAGTTGAGCAAGCGATGAAAGCTAAGAATGGTACGTTCTTTTATGCTTCAAATTTCAGTTTAGGTGTTAACTTATTTTTCGCTTTGAATAAGAAATTAGCGAAATTAATGACTGGCCGCGAAGGCTACGATGTTAACATGGTTGAAGTGCACCACACTCAGAAACTGGATGCTCCAAGTGGAACTGCAATTTCACTCGCAGAAGATCTGTTCGAAAATTATCCGGCAAAAACCAGCTGGACTTTAGATACCCCAACATCTACGGAACAAATGCATATTGAAGCAATTCGCGAGGGACAGGTTCCGGGAATTCACCGCATTAAATATGAATCAGAAGTCGATCACATCATGATTGAGCATAGTGCCAAAAGTCGTCATGGCTTTGCATTTGGTGCTGTTCTGGCTGCAGAATACAGCTTTGACAAAAAAGGCATGCTGAATATGAATGATCTTTTAAACTTATAATTCATGAGAAACATATTAACGAACAAGTGGTTCAAGTTTGCTGTGGTTGGCCTCCTCTACAGCTTATGGGTCATTTGGCTTGAGAATTATTGGTGGTTCATTGGACTAGCCATCATTTTCGACATGTATGTCACGAAGAAGGTTCACTGGGCTTTCTGGAAAAAGAAAAACCCTCCGGGTGGAAAACAAACGAAAGTTATTGAGTGGGTTGACGCCATCATCTTTGCAATTATTGCGGCAACTTTCATCCGGATGTTCTTCATTGAAGCTTACACCATCCCTACTCCATCAATGGAAAAATCCATGTTGGTAGGCGACTTTCTGTTTGTAAGTAAGACTTCGTACGGTCCAAAGATTCCGAATACGCCGCTGTCATTCCCATTTGTGCACCACACAATGCCTTTGACCCAAAATACACCATCGTATCTGACCTGGATTGAAAACGACTATCGTCGCATGGCTGGTTTTGGCAAGGTAAAGAATGACGATGTGGTTGTCTTCAATTTCCCTGAAGGTGACACAGTGGCTACAAATATGCAAACACAGAGCTACTATTACCTTGTACGCAATTATGGTCGCGAGCGTGTTTGGAGTGACAAGCGTACTTTTGGAGATATCATTTATCGCCCGGTCGACAAACAGGAAAACTACATCAAACGGTGTATAGCGATACCGGGAGATGTTCTCGAAATTAAAGATGGTCAGGTTTATGTGAACGACAAAGCACAGACTCCTATAGCCGGCATTCAATATGACTATATCGTGACAACCAATGGTGTCGCGATCAACCGCAAAACACTTGAGGACATTGGTATTTCAAGATCGGATCAACAGGCGTTCAACGGAACACAGTTTTTGTTTCCAATGACTGATGAGCAAGTTAAAAAGGTTGAAAAATTGAGTAACGTTACATCGGTAAAAAGAGTGAATATGGCTGCCGGGAATTGGGATCACAACATTTTCCCGTTCAGCGAAAAATATCCGTGGAATGTTGACAATTTCGGTCCGCTTCAAATTCCAAGAAAAGGTCAAACTGTAGATTTGGATACTGATAACCTTCCAATTTACCATCGAATCATTGAGACTTACGAAGGGCATAAGCTCAAAGTAAAAGAAAATTCAATATACATTGACGGCAAGGTAGCCACTCAATACACATTCGGTATGGATTACTACTGGATGATGGGCGACAACCGTCACAACTCTGCTGACTCACGCTATTGGGGCTTTGTTCCTGAAGATCACGTCGTGGGTAAAGCTGTGTTCATATGGCTATCCCTGGACAAAGAGAAAAGCTTCCCGGCAAACATTCGCTGGAACCGCCTCTTCTCGTTTGTTCACTGATAAATATTTTAAACGTTAAGTACGAAAGGGTAATCTGCCATTAGGTTGATTACCCTTTTTTTCATTATTTTACCTAAAAAATTTATCGATGTCTGCAGGAATTATCATTTTACTTCTATTGGCACTGTTACTTGTGATTTTCACTTTGCAAAACAGTGTTGTCATCGACCTGAAGCTATTGTTCTGGCAACTGGCGGACGTACCATTGGTGTTAACCTTAGTTGTATGCGTCATCACTGGTTTTATCATTGCAGCCTTGCTGAACTACCCCAAAATTTGGTCGCTTAAATCCAGAATCAAGGCACTTCAGAAAGAATTAAACGAACTCAAGGCCAAACAAGATGACAATGATGAGAATCACCCGGAAGGAATCGAGATGAAAGGTGGTTCTGAAAATGATTTATTCAACGCATAGCAAATTCATGCACGATACATCCATTCTATTAAGTACCGCTTACCTGCCGCCGGTACAGTATATCAGTAAATTTTTAAGCTACAATAACGTTTGGCTTGAAGGGCATGAGCACTTCGTAAAACAAACCTATCGGAACAGGGCTGTTATTTTAGCTGCGAATGGCCCCGAATCATTAATTGTTCCTATTGAAAAAGGTCGTAGTCCGAAACAGAAAATCACAGACCTCAGAATTTCATACGATACCAACTGGCAACATATTCATTGGAACGCGATTGTGTCAGCCTACAATTCAACACCTTTTTTCGAGATTTTAGAAGATGATTTCCGACCTTTCTTCGAAAAGCGTTACGAATACCTCTTCGACTTCAATCAAGATATCTTAAATGCGATTTTGGGAATCCTTGAAGTTGAGCCAATAGTCTCTACTACTGAGGATTTTGAAGCTGTACCGGAACCATTCTTGAATTTCAGGGAAGCTATTCAACCTAAAAAGCAAAAAGAACTACCTGATCAAAATTTCGAAGCAATTCCGTACACCCAAGTTTTCGATGATAAATTCGGCTTTACTCCGAACCTAAGCATTATTGATCTGCTATTTAATTGCGGATCTGCAAGCTACGAAACGATCCT
Organism: Sunxiuqinia sp.; assembly: GCA_003246935.1. GTDB lineage: Bacteria > Bacteroidota > Bacteroidia > Bacteroidales > Prolixibacteraceae > Mangrovibacterium. Next base: position 8,025 of record QKCF01000277.1, read on the forward strand.
TCGCAGCATTCGTTAGCCAATGCATTCCAGCAGTAAAGAGAGTTTAAGAAAGCCAGTTTATGCGTTAAGGATCTTAGCGATATAGGTTGCAATGACATCGGCATGGTCAAAAGCCAACTCAGGCAACTGGTCTATGGGAAACCATTCTGCCAAACGGGCATCATCACCGGCCTCAGCCTCTGCATCCTCTGCTACCGAACCATGAAAAACAACGGAAATAGTTCTTCCTCGCGGGTCACGGTCTACTTTATCTGCGACTAAAAGCTGCATCAATCCAGTCACTTTTAGGTTTGTCTCCTCCATCAGTTCACGCTGACAGGCTTCTGCCAAAAGCTCCTCCATTTCTACAAAGCCCCCAGGCAACGCCCATTTTCCCATGTAAGGATCTATCCCTCGCTGGATTAACAAAATCTGTTTACTTTCTTTTTTAAGAACGATGGCATCAACAGTTAAAGCAGGACGCGGGTATTTGTAAGTATACATGTTTAGCTAATGTTTTAGATTTATAGCGGAAGGATTCGTTTCATCACGCGCATTTTATGCGAATAGCGCTTGGTATCGACATTGAAAATACCAAACTGATCAACATTATCAATTCTCACTTTACCTGAAGCATGAATAATCTTGTTCTTCTCCCAAATAATCCCAACATGAACAATATTGCCTTCGTCGTTATCGAAAAAAGCTAAATCTCCAGGCTTAGCTTCATCAACAAAACTCAAAGCTTCACCTAAATGCACCTGATCTTTGGCATCACGAGGCAATTTAACACCAACCATTTTATAAATAATCTGAGAGAATCCTGAACAATCAATTCCGAACGGAGAGCGACCACCCCATAAATACGGCGCATTGAAATACATCAATGCTTGTTGGATCATAAATTTGCGTATATCTTCAGGCTGATGATATGTGAAATTTCCGGTCATTTTAAATATTTCGCGACCTATTGAGAACTCATGTTTGTAGGGTCTCCAGCATGGCAGAGAACTTCCGGCAACAATCATGATGTTTTGTTCTTCATCCATCGGGATCAGGTTGAAAATGTCTGAACTAACAGCAACAGGAGACTTTTCAATCTTTTCATAAGTCCGCTCAGGAATTGAAGTAATCATTTTCTGATCAACCCAACCTTCATAACCGTCGTACGCCAAAACAACGCGGCACCAACCCATCATTTGCTCGTGTACTTCAAAATGCTCCCCAAACAAGATTTGTGAGATCATCTCGCTTCGCTCCGACGGCTCTTTCCTGACCGGAATAATACTTAAACCCGAAATTCCGTAATACATCTATCAATTACTATTTTACAAAAACAACGACCCGATTTCACCTCATAAAAGCTGATAGAAATCAATACAGATGGGTCATTTCATCAAAGAAAAGAAATTATTATTTTTAGTTTTCAAAGATAGCAACTACTTGCTTAGGTTTAACCCGCACTCTGGTCTATAAATAGGTATTTATGAAAAAGTTATTAACCCGCCTTGGTAGATATTACAACGTGTTGTTTATCGCCTTGCTGTTTTCGGCTACGATATTTTTGCTGTTTCTGATTGTGCCCGGGGAAAGTCGTTTTCGATACGAGTTTCAGAAGAACGCTCCGTGGAGACATGAAACATTAATTGCGCCATTCGACTTTGCCATATATAAGCCTGATGAGGCCGTGAAGGCTGAAAGGGATACGGTAAAAAAGCAATTTATACCGTATTACTTGAAAGATAGCCTGACTAGCATTCAACAATGCAAAAATCTGGAGATTGAATTGAATACATTAAGTGGCGAAATAGCAGGTTTAACTGATCAAAATAAGCAAGCGATCGTTAATACGCTGTCGCAAATTTATAAGGCTGGAATTATCTCGCAATCCCCGGAAACCCATCCAATTTTAAAAGACAAAAAGGAAATTTTTGTTGTTCAGGATAAGATTATTCAAGAGGTGATGATCGATTCGATCTACTCGCTCAAAACAGCATTTCAGGCAGTAAGCGACACCGCAAGAATACTCTTAAAAGAAAGCTACAACCAACTGAATCAAAACACAAATCTTGCCGATTATATCCAGGCTAACCTTAACTACGGCGAAGAATACAACCTGCAAGAATTGAACAAAGCACTAAACGCTGTCTCCGAAACTCAGGGTATGGTACAGGCAGGCGAACGAATCATCTTTAAGGGTGATATTGTAACTCCTGACAAATTTCTGATTTTAAACTCATTGAAAAAGACCTATGAGACCAAACAAGGTCAGAATATCGATCGATACATGCTCATCATCGGTAAGCTCATTGTCATTTTAGCCTGCATCCTGATTCTAATTCTTTACCTCGCCTATTTCAGAAATGAAATTTTCAAGGAGAAACGTCATTTGACCTTTATTATGCTGATAATTGTGCTTATGACATTTACCTTCAGGTTTATTCTTCAACACGACTTTATCAATATTTACGTAGTCCCATTTGCAATTTTGCCGATCTTGCTTCGCATTTTCTTCGACTCGCGTACCGCAATTTTTTCGCTACTGGTAACGTCTCTGTTAATCGGCTACTTTGCGCCGAACAACTACGAGTTTATCTTTTTGAATTTAATTGCCGGATTTATCGCGGTGTTTAGTCTGGACAAACTACATCGCAGATCACATTTGGTTTTCACAGCCTTATGGGTTTTCATTACCTACAGTGTACTTTTCATTGCTCTTTCAATGATTCAGGAGGGCAACTTTGAGGCAATTCGCTGGGATGATCTGGAATGGTTTGCAGGTAACGCGATGCTCATTCTTCTGGCCTACCCGCTGATTTATATTTTCGAAAAGCTATTCGGATTCGTATCAGATGTTACGTTGATTGAGCTCTCGAACACAAACCAGCCACTTTTGCGCAAGCTTGCAGAAGAAGCACCCGGAACATTCCAACACTCACTACAAATTGCAAGTCTTGCAGAGGCAGTCATACACAGAATCGGTGGTAACCCATTTTTAGCATATGCAGGAGCACTATACCATGATATCGGTAAAACTAACCAGCCTGTTTATTTCATTGAGAACCAATCGGCGGGAATGAGTCCTCACAGTAATATGGATTATAAGGAAAGCGCTCGCGTAATTATCGATCACGTTACCTATGGCGAAAAATTGGCTCGCAAGCACAAGTTACCGGAAATCCTTATCGATTTCATCACGACTCACCACGGAACGATGCAAGCGAAATATTTTTATACCCTCTATAAAAATGAACATCCCGAAGTTGCTGCGAACCCTAAAGATTTCACTTACCCGGGCCCGCGTCCTCAAAACAAGGAAACAGCAGTCGTGATGATTATCGATGGTATCGAAGCAGCAACCAGAGCACTGAAAGAAAAGAATCGTGATACCATTCGTGAAGTTATTGAAAAAATGGTTCAGGCAAAGATTGATGATGGACAGCTGGATAACGCCGCATTAACGCTACGTGAGATTACAATTATAAAAGAAACGTTGCTGGAGAAATTAATGAATATCTACCACGTTAGAATTGAATATCCGAAAGAAAAATAGGACGAACCTTAAATACCAGAAAAGCACCTAATGAAGGTGCTTTTCTGGTATTTAAAGGATTAGACTACCCAATCTTTTCGTAAACGATTTTCAGAATTTCCTGCTCTTTCATTTCTGCTTGATAAAGTAACTCTTCCGCTCGATGCTTAAATCCTTTGGAAGAAGCTTCATCTTTTAGCTCCTTTAAATTAATCATCACATTCAAATAAGCTCCCTGAACTGCTGTTCTGGCACACAACGCTCCAACTCCCGCATCGGAAACCGAATTTGGATTACCGTGTTCCGCCATTTGCCTAATCACTTCCAGTGAATTGTAGGCTGCATCCATCACTCCCAAGGGTGTTTCAATTGCTTGAATTGTCGCCGTTTGAATTGCTTCATCCCGAACAATCTTCTCTTCTACTGTCGATTTAGGCAAACCATAAGCATTCATAATCTGGTTGAAAGCATTTGTATCTTCATCAACCAATCCGAGTAATTTCACTTGGAAGGCTTTTGCCTGCTCTGCCCAATCGGAGAAATCCTCCCAACGATCGTCCCATCCTCGCTTATGTGCCGATAAATTGGCAACCATTCCACCTAATGCAGCCCCCAATGAACCAACATAAGCCGAAATAGAACCCCCTCCCGGCGCAGGCGACTCCGATGCCGTCTCAAACATAAACTCGGTCAAACTTTTAGTACGAAGTAGTTTACTTTCATCCTCAAGCAAATACTCAATAATCCGCTCTTTGGGATTGAATGGAGCCAATTCATCCAAGCCCATTGACTTGATAGCGATTTTAATAATCTCGTCATTAGACACTCCAACAGAACGTTGTTGTTTTCTCAGAAAATATTTTCCTGCTTCCAGCATTGCTTTCAGTGGAATTAATCCAATCAACTCAGATCCTGTTACACGCATACCTCTATCGTGAGCACTTTTGCATACCGCTTCAAACGCTTCATGGATTGAAGTAACCGTGATGTCTGTCAAATTCATCGAAATCTGAGCAACGCCATATTCTTCAATAAACCATCCAATTGCTCTAACTTTCTTGAGTGTACCAGGAATTCGAATCGAATTACCGTTTTCATCCTTTATTAACTTGCCGGTAATCGGATCACCTTCTCGCAGCACTCGCCCTGACTCCCGCACATCAAATGCTATAGCATTTGCGCGCCGTACCGAAGTCGTGTTCAGGTTCACATTATAAGCAATCAAAAAATTTCGGGCACTAACAGCCGTTGCTCCTGACTTGGCATTAAATTCAGTTGGACCAAAATCAGGTTTTCCCTGCGGATCTTTGAGCTTTTTCGGCAAGCCTTCATATTCACCCGACCGGCAATATGCTAAACTTTTTCGCTCCTCGGAAAATGCTGCAAATTCATAGCAATACACATGTATTCCTAACTCTTCACCAATACGCTGCGCGAGTTTTCGGGCATACACTATGGTTTCTTCCATTGTGATGTTTGCAACGGGGACTAAAGGACAAACGTCAGTCGCCCCAAACCGAGGGTGCTCTCCATGATGCTTGCTCATATCAATTACTTCCGAAGCCTTTTTGACACCCCGAAATGCAGCTTCAATTACAGCATCCGGAGATCCCACAAAGGTTACAACTGTCCTATTAGTTGCTTTTCCCGGATCAACATTTAAAAGTTTCACACCGTCAACACTTTCAATAGCATCCGTAATTTGCTTTATGACGTGGAGATTCCTTCCCTCACTAAAATTGGGAACACATTCAATTAATTGGTTCATAAATGAATTATATTATTTGTCCGTCAAGAATGATCGTTTCGATCAAATTTCCTGCGTAATGATATGGAATACTACTATAGCCAGGAATTTCTTTTGTAATAAATACATTCCCCAACTTGCCAGTACAAATGCTGCCACAGATACCATCAACACCCATCGCATAAGCACTGTTTATCGTCGTTGCGTTAATCGCTTCTTCAGGCGTCATTTTGTATTTTATGCAGCCCATCGCCATCATGAAATTCATATTCCCGGAAGGCGAAGAGCCCGGGTTGTAGTCGGATGCAAGTGCCACCGGCAATCCTGCCCCGATCATATCGCGAACCGGAGAAAAAGGTAAATTCAAAAAGAAAGCAGCACCCGGCAATACGGTAGGCATTGTTTCGGTTCCCTTTAGCACATTAATTTCGTCGACTCCCATGTGTTCCAAATGATCAACAGAAAGTGCGTTGTACTTAACACCGACCTGTACTCCGCCCGTCAATCCCAGCTCGTTAGCATGCACTTTAGGTCTCAGACCATGTTTCAATCCAGCCATTAAAATCTGCTCCGATTCCAACGAAGTAAAAAATCCTTGATCACAAAATACATCGATATAATCAGCCAGATCATCTGCGGCGATCACTGGCAACATCTCGTGAATAATTTGCTCGATATACTTCTGCCGGTCATCTTTAAACTTTTCAGGTATGGCATGAGCCCCGAGAAAAGTTGATTTAATAACCATCGGACTATCTTTTTTCAGACGACGAATCACCCGTAACATTTTCAGTTCCGACTCGGTACTCAAACCGTAACCGCTCTTAATTTCTACGGCTCCGGTACCCTGTAGTGCTATTTCATGTAGTCTTCGCATCGCAGAATCATAAAGCTCCTCCTCTGAAACCGATTCCATGCTTTTGGCACTGTTCAATATGCCACCTCCGCGCTTCGCAATCTCTTCGTAACTCAATCCGTTGATACGATCAACAAATTCCTGCTCTCTGGACGATGCAAAAACTAAATGCGTATGCGAATCGCAGTACGAAGGCATCACTACCCTATTGGTACAATCTAACTCAACTAACACATCATTATCCAGTTTTTCATCGTTCAGATCTTTCATCGGTCCGAAACCTTCGATTATTCCGTCGCGCATAACCAAATATGCATTTTTAAGCACTGAGAGCGATGACATCTCTTTCCCCGCCTTAAAGCGGACGCTACAATCGGCAACCTGAACCAATTCCCTGATATTCTCGAGTACAATTCTCATGGATGTAATTATTATACTACAATTTATAAAAACAAATCAGATAATTAAGCTGCTAAAAATCATATAAGGAAAATCTCTTTAACAAGACATAAAATTATCACGCAAAAGTTAACAAACAGGTAAATCCCAACCTAAAAAATTCATTTTATTCCCCTAGACATTTCATTACAAATATTATTTTATCTACTGAACATCTTCTAGTTAGCTTCAAGATTCACATAAAGCTATTTTATTAAGCTTGATCAAAAAAAATTAACAAAAATGAAAAGCTACCTTTTTTTTAGTCATTTTTACAGCCGAATTTGATCGCGACAGAAAGCCATGAAACGGTGATCATTCAGAAAAGTCAGTTACAGAAAACACAACATGTTAAAACAGACAACGATGTTATTACGCTCGTTTGCGGTAGTTACTATTGTAGCCATATTACTAGCAAACAATGTGTTTGGCCAGTCTAAAATGCTCACCGGTACTGTCACCGATTTGCAAACAGGCGAACCAATTCCTTTTGTGAATATCATTATCAAGCATACAACAACCGGTACCACCACCGATACGTTAGGTAATTTCAGTTTGCGATTCCCGGCACTAACCGATACGCTTTATTTTACAGCGATTGGATATAATTCTGTATCCAAGCTACTTCCGCGCGAAGATATGCATAGTATTTCGATTGTTATGAAACCTGAAACATTTGACATTTCCGAAGTTCAGGTTGCTCCGGACGAAGGCCCGATGAGGGAGCTTTTTCGTCACATAATGGATCGAAAAAAAGCAAATAATCCGGACCAATACAACAAGTATTCCTACAAAAAGTACTCGCAGTGGGAGTATCAAATCAATAATCTGGGTGATAAAATACTCGATTCGAAAGCATTTCGAAAAAACACAAATGTCATAAAAACGGCTGATGATAGCACCAAGTTTCTCCCGCTCTATTTTTCAGAACAATTGGTGTTTAATGAGATTCAAAAAGAACCAGCCAAAAAGAAGTCGACAGTACTTGCTGACAGGACAAGCGGCGTTGGCATCTTAAACGAGCTCGAAATTTCGGGCTACACCAGCGCGCTCGACATGGAAGTAAACTTTTACGACAACTTCATCAATATCTTCACACAAAACTTTGTAAGCCCACTGGCAGACAATGGCTGGTATTACTACAAATATTTTTTAGCAGACAGCTCAAAAGTTGATGGTGTGATGCATTATCGCGTCCATTTTCAACCTAGACGGAAGGGTGAAAATACCTTTAAAGGCTACTTCATTTCGGAGAACAAGTACTATTCAATCGTGGAAATTGACGGGGAACTATCTTCAACCAGTACTCTAAACTTTCTAAAACGGCTGCATCTAAATAGTGATTACTATTTTGTGAATGATTCAACACCGTTCTACAAACGCAACCAGATTGACGCACTTTTCGATTACATTCCGTTTAAGACACCGAAGAGGGATACCAAGCGTGTTTCGTTATATTATACACAAAGTGCGACTATTGAAGATGTTGTCATAAATCCAACGGAAGAAATAAAACTAAGTGCGCCAAAAGCAAAATACGAAACGGTTCAACTTCCGGACGCTACGGACAGGGATTCAGCCTATTGGGCAGAACACAGAATGGAGCCATTAACGGAGAAACAAATTCAGCTTTCTCAAGTGATCGACTCAATTAGTAACATCAAGCAAATCAATATTCTGAACAATCTGGCACGGATGTCGATGACCAGTTACTACGATTTGGGAAAATTTGAGATAGGCCCGTTTACAAGCTTTTATAATACCAATAAAGTAGAAGGAAGTAAAGTCTTTTTTGGCGCCAGAACCAGCGAAGAAATAAGCAAAAACTTCATGATTTGGGGTGGCTTGGGTTACAGCACCCGTATTCAAAAGTTATCAGGTATGCTTGGTGTGGGCTACAAATTCAAAACGATTAACCGCCAGGTGTTGAAGATTGATTACGACGATAAGATGATTCGACATGGCGAAAACGATAAGATCCTATATCTCTACGAAAATGCCTTTACAGCAACTGAAAACAACTTAGTTTCACAGCTATTGAAACACGATCCACTGGATGAAATTTACCGGGAACAAAAGGTAAAAGCAGAATATGTATATGAATGGTATCCCGGATTACTAAACAAATTGACTTTAGCCTACACTCGTCATTACTCGCCCGAATTCTATCCGTTCCTTAGAAACGGCAATCCGGTAGATGCAGTGTCCGCTACTGAAATCAGTTTGGATACTCGCTTCTCTCATGAAGAAAAGTTAATCGACAAAGGCTTCTTAAGATTGTATATGGGAACGGAATTTCCGATTATTCACTTTACCGTAGCCGGAGGACAAGCTTACTATGAAAACCAATCATCTTTCTACGGCCGCGTTGCATCCACAATCAAACAGGAGGTTTATATGGGGATGACTCGCTTTGACTACGCATTGGAAGGCGGCGCTTATTTTGGTAAACTTCCTTACACCATGCTGGATATTCCTCGCGGAAATGAAACCTTTGGCCTATA
>QKCF01000055.1 GCA_003246935.1 Sunxiuqinia sp.
CAATAAATTGGAGGTTAAGGATGGCGCTTATGTGTTGAATGGAGCAGACAACGGGAACTTTATTGTTGCTGATCCGAGTCGCAATTCAGCTCCGATGTTAAGAACAGAGTTTGATACGGATAAAGCAATTCAATCAGCCCGGTTGTATGTCACTTCTCGGGGAATTTATGAAGTATACTTTAATGGCGAGAAGGTGGGGTACGACTATTACAATCCAGGGCAGACCCAATACAATAAGTCACATTTCTACCAAACTTACGATGTAACTAATATGCTTCATGAAGGAAAGAATGCGTTTGGAGCAATGCTTAGCGAAGGTTGGTGGAGTGGCCTTTTGAGTTTTGGAACAGTCTGGAATCATTTTGGTGATCGTCAATCGTTGCTGGCAAAATTGGTGATAACCTATGAGGATGGATCGGAAAAAGTTGTGGTTACTAACGACAAAGACTGGACGTTTACCAATAGCGGACCAATCATTTACAGCAGTCTCGATATGGGGGAGGTTTACGATGCAAACTGTGAAGAGAAGTTTGATGGCTGGAAGAACACAGGATTTGACGATTCGGATTGGAAAACAGCTTCAGTTGTTCCCGTAGCAAGAACTACCTATTCCGGTGAAGATCGGGATTTTGATGGAACGGTTACCGATTTTAATTACGATGATATGAAATTGATTGGGCAGATTGGGAATAATGCCGGTGTGTATACAACCTTGACTGCTCAAAATATGCAAGAAGTGCGGCCAGGAGTTTATGTGTACGATATGGGACAGAACTTCGTAGGCGTGCCTCATTTGAGTTTTGCTAGTGGCACTAAAGGTGATACAGTAACGCTCCGTTATGCCGAGATTTTGTATCCTGATTTGAAAGCATCGGGTGATAATGTGGGCATGATCATGACCGAAAATTACCGGGCAGCACTGTGCCAGGATCTTTATATCATGAAAGATGGTCCCCAGGTGTTTCAGCCTAAATTTACCTCACGTGGCTATCAGTATATCGAAATTACAGGTATTGATGAGCCGTTACCGTTAGAAGCAGTTCAGGGTGTTGCCATTAGCTCCATCCTGGAACTGGCTGCCGACTATAAGACATCCAATCCGAAAGTAAATCAGTTGTGGTCGAACCTCACCTGGTCAAATATCGACAACTTCCTAACGCTGCCAACGGACTGTCCGCAACGCAATGAACGTATGGGCTGGTCGGGCGATATCTCAGTATTCTCGCGCACAGCAACTTATTTGTCCAACTCCGATCAGTTTTTGAGAAGGCATATGTTTGCCATGCGCGATGTGCAAAAGTCGAGTGGAAAATTTACTGATGTGGCACCTGTTGGCGGAGGTTTTGGCGGTTTGTTGTGGGGAAGTGCGGGACTTACAGTCGCTTGGGAAACTTACCTGCAATACGATGATAAAGCATTGTTGAAAGAGCATTACGATGCCATGGTGGCTTACATTGACTATCTGGACAAAAGCATTGACCCGGAAACCGGAATGTGTCGCGATGTGCAGTTGGGCGACTGGCTTGGGCCGCAGAATAATAAACTGGGGGCTCAATATTTGGCAACAGCCTATCATGTCTTCGATTTGCAAATAATCAAGGAGACGGCTAAAATTTTGGGTAAAGATACCGATTATAACCGTTTTGAGGCGATGTATAACGAGCGCAAAGATTTCTTTAATCAAACCTTTTTAAACGAAGATCATAAAACGCTAGGTTATATCAGTGCCGGTTATTTCCTGGGGCCGCAGGGGGGAGCGAAGCCCGAATTTAAATTGGCCGATACGCAGACTTCATATGCCGTAGGTTTAGCGCTTGATGCTTTCGCTGATGACTTGATTCCCGATATGGCAGCTAACCTGGCCGAAACTATCGCCCGTCAAAATGAAGACGATGGAGGTGTTCTTCTACCGGAGTATTCTTTGATGACCGGTTTTATAGGCACTGCATGGGTGAGCAAAGCCTTGTCAGACTATGGTTACAACGACGAGGCGTACCGTTTGCTGCAAAGCGAGCAGTTCTATCGATCAAGGTGCTAAAACCATTTGGGAACGCTTGAATGGCTATACCGTTGAACACGGATTTGGTGGAAACAACAGCATGAACTCATTCAACCACTATTCATTTGGAGCTGTTGGCCAGTGGATGATTGCTTACTCTCTGGGCATTCAGCGCGATGAGCCGGGCTTCCGAAAGTTTATTCTTCAACCAACGCCTGACCCATCTGGTCAAATGACTTCGGCAGAGGGCTATTACGATTCCATGTACGGAAAAATTTATAGCAAGTGGGAAGTTAAAGATGGACAATTGCTATATGATGCCGCTGTTCCGGCGAATACCTCAGCCACGTTGTATTTGCCTGCAAAATCAGAGGCCGGTGTTTTGGATGCGGATGGATGTGAGTTGCTTCAATTTGAAAACGGAAAAGCCGTTTACAAACTGGAATCCGGAAGTTATCACTTCGTTTCTACACTCTAGAGGTATTTAAAAGCGTGAATAATTTGAGATCACCGATGTTTTGCAGATCACCGGTGATCTTTAACGTTAACCAATAGTCGCTCTATTTCAGCTCTCTCAAATTGTTGTTGAAGACGAATTCGCCGACTTCCTTTCCGATCTTATCTCCCGCGACGTTGTCGTTTTGAAAACTATGGCCGACATAGATTCTGGAAACTGCCATTTCCATCGCAAGTTGAGAGAAACTGCTATAAGTTCTTTCGGCGTTGGGTAAGGCATAACTTCCAACTGTATATGATTTACTGTCCGTTCCAAAGAACAGATTGAGCACTTCTGCACCTGCACGTCCTGCTGCCGCATATCCTGAAGGGTATGATGGCAATGGTGGTGTGCTCCTGACAGTTAGACCTTGCAAAGGGATCCAGGTAGCATCTCCCGCCGTTTCAACATTGCCGTCATTATCACCTTCTGTAATCGCGGTTATAGGTCGCCAGAAGTTATAATAGTAGTTAGCCTCGAATGAACAAATGAGCGCATCTGCTTCAGCCATCTGTATTAACGCGAATAAACGCGCAGTTTCCCACCCGTTTAGTTCTTCCTGCATGGCCATCACTCTTGCAACCCTGTTCAACATACTTGGCATGTTATCGGTTAAAAATATACCCATATTAGTTTGATCCTGTGTTCGTGTCATGCTGGTATTGCTTCCCAGGCTTTTA
>QKCF01000003.1 GCA_003246935.1 Sunxiuqinia sp.
GGAGTAAAATTAGGTTTGTGTTTTCCACGCAACATTTTGGCTACAGCGCTGGCCAAACGACCCAGCGGCATACCTGCTGCATCAACAACAACCCATTCTTTGTTTACCGTGGCACTGTTGGCCGATACGGTTTTGTAAGATAAAGTATCCACTTGCTCTAATTTTTTTTAATTAAACACTAAAAGTTGCAAAAACTTACATCTCAATCTGTTACAAATTTCCAAGTTATTAACATCGGGCTCGTTGATAACTTTTCTATCCGCAACATTTTCAATCAATTATAAGAACTGCAAGTACGGACAATAATCGGGACTGCAAAAGTATTTGTTTTTTTTGAAATAACAAGAGGTATTAATGCTGAAATAAAATTTTAACACAAAGATTTACAAGAATTAATGACTTTAAATATTCCCCGACTAAAAACCGATACCACTAAATAAAACAGAGGCAAGCGCACGCAACAGTATTCCTCAAATGCAATCGATTGTATTTTATCCGCAAATCTTGTGCTTTATTTCCATAATAGCCTAACTTTGAGACTTTCAAATTTGAAATATCTACTTAAACTAATAAAATGAAGAACGTCTTATTCTTACTACTTTTACTCTTTACCAGCAGTCTTTCAGCAAAAACGTATGATATTGTTGCCTTGGGCGCTGACAATTCAGGAAAAGAGAAATGCACGGATTTAATTAATCACACCATTGCAAGTGCATCAAATGAAGGAGGCGGAACCATCTATTTTCCGGCCGGAACATACCTAACCGGTGCCCTAATACTAAAAAGCAACATTACACTTTACCTTGAAGCCGGAGCGACCCTGTCATTTTCAACCGACTTTGATGATTTTCTACCGTTCCGCAAAATCCGTTGGGAAGGGATCTTCATGAACAGCTTCACCCCGCTACTTTATGCAGAAGGTGCTGAAAACATAGCCATCAAAGGCGAAGGTACCCTGGAAGGAAACGGAAAAGCCTGGTGGGAAGAGATTAAACGCATACAATATAACAGCTGGAAAGACAATCCATCGACAAAGCTAACCAAATACCAGCAGATGTGGTTCGACCAAAATAAAGACATCAAGGTAGAACCTTATTTTGAAGAAGGCTTGAAGCGTGCCTTCTTCCGTCCACCATTCATTCAGTTTCAAGAGTGTAACAACATTAATATAGAAGGCATCTCCATTAAAAATTCGCCATTTTGGACAATCAATCCGATTGGGTGTAACGATCTGTTTATTCACGGCATCACTATAAATAACCCCCATGATGGCTGGAACACAGATGGAATCAACCCGTCTTCATGTTCGAACGTACGTATCTCCGACTGTTTCGTAAGTGTTGGCGACGACTGTATAACGATTAAATCGGGCCGCGATTTCGATGGACGCAACTATGGCAAGCCATGCGAAAACATCACCGTTACGAACTGCGTGATGCTATCAGGCCACGGAGGCGTTGTTATTGGCAGCGAGATGTCGGGAGGTGTTAAAAACGTGACGATCTCCAACTGCGTATTTGACGGAACCGACGCCGGAATCCGACTAAAAGCTTCTCGTGGCCGTGGTGGCATTGTCGAAAACATCCGTGTTGATAACATCGTCATGACGAACATTCAGAAAAATGCGTTCATCTTTAACCTATTCTACGACAAAACTTCGCAACCGGAGCCAGTAAGCGAACGCACCCCAATCTTCCGAAACGTTCATATTAGCAACGTAACCGGAGTGAACATTAAGTGCGCAGGATTTATTCGCGGGATCGAGGAAATGCCGGTGAGCGAACTTTCATTCAGTAATATTAACCTGGAAGTTGAAGATGGCTTTACCGCCGAAACAGCCAAGAACCTTCATTTTAGCAACGTTTCCATTGCAACGGAAAAAGGCCCGTCACTCGAATTCAACAAATGTGACGGCGTTACACTAAACGACATACGAACAAAAACACCGCACGAAGGAAGAGCTATTGTAGAAGTAACCGAATCGCAGAATATGCTGATCAATAACTGTTACCAACAGGTACCTGCCGATATTTTCCTCAAAGTTGACGAAAGCGATGTAATTTGGGGTAACAACTTTATGAATCTGGTGAAAGAGCCTATCCTGAAAATTTCCACAAAAGACTAAAAAGTAGAATCCACAAATAACAAAAAGACATGAAGCACAATTCATTACTACAAACTTTTGCAGCTGCTGCTTGCTTAGTGGCATTTACCCAGTGTCAAACAGCACCAAAAGCCAGTTCGATCGAGCTTTCAAACACGTCCGACCTAGCCTTGACCGACAAAGCCATATCAATCGAGCGAGCGCAAATCACAAATATTCCTGAAGGCGAAGTTTTCCCACTAATCATCGCATCAAACGGTGATACCATCGCTTCTCAACTTGACGACCTCAATGGAGATCAGAATTGGGATGAACTCTTTTTTGTTGTTAACCTAGCGGTCAACGAGAAAGCAACTTATTCATTGCAATGGGTTAACCAAAAACCAAGCTATACGGTTCGCACAAGCGCGCGTTTCGGTAAAAGAAGCTCTGCCGACAGTCCCGTTGAACCAGCGACCAGCGAAATTCTACCCGCAAACGAGATCTACAAAAGCCTGGGCTACCAACGCTATCAAACCGACGGTCCATCGTGGGAAAACGACAAGATCGGATTTCGCCACTATTTGGATGGCCGTAATTCGAAAGACTTATTCGGGAAAAGAGCACCATTCATGTCTCCTGAAAATGTAGGCATTAACGCCGATGGAGCAGTTGAAGATAATTACCATGTAATGGCCGACTGGGGACGCGACATCCTTGCAGTAGGAAACTCTGTCGGACTTGGTGGTTATGCATTGATCGCAGGCGATAGCCTGGTGAGACTTGGTATTACTTTAAACGATTCTGTTAATAATGTGGAGAAAACCATCTTCCAGATTACAAACGAGGGACCTGTAAAATCAACCCTCAGTTACCAATACGAAAATTGGCATCCGTTGGACCGCAGCTATAATATCGACGAGACAACTACAATCTGGCCAGGCATGTACGCTTATCAAAACACCGTAAAATTCTCTGGTCTCCAAGGCGACGAAACTTTAGTTGTGGGCTTGGTAAACATCAACAACCAAAATCCGTTGGAAGAAATTCCTGTAAATGACGAATGGATGGTACTGTTGACACACGACCAACAAACTTACAACCGCGAATGGTGGCTTGGTTTGGCAATCATCATTCCTCGCAATCTTTACGAAGGTTATACTGAAGCCCCAAAAACCGGACAACTCACAAACACATTCTTAGCCAAATTAAAAGTTGAAAATGACAAACCAGTAACTTACTATGCTGCTGCAGGCTGGGAACTGAGCGACGAAAACTTTAAGAATGCTGACTTCTTCAGAGACTATGTAGTGAACTTGGTTGAACAGCTTTCTGCGGGAGTTGACGTGACTATTCAATAACCATATACTAATAAATGGAAAAGGCGAAGTACAATCCTACTTCGCCTTTTTTGTGGGTTGTACTGGAT
>QKCF01000122.1 GCA_003246935.1 Sunxiuqinia sp.
CAATGCTTTGGCCGGTCAGATTACTGGTTTGTCATCGGTTCAATATAGTGGACAGCCAGGGAAAGAAGATCCAACAATTTTTATTCGTGGGGTTGGCTCGTTGACGGAAGGTTCCTCATCCCCGCTTATCTTGGTTGACGGTGTTGAAAACAGTTTCTACCAAATGGATCCCAACGAAATTGCATCGGTTAGTGTACTTAAAGATGCTTCGGCAACAGCTGTTTTTGGAGTTCGTGGAGCGAATGGCGTTATTTTGGTAACCACCCGTCGTGGTTCTGAAGGAAAAGCAAAGATCTCGGTCAATTCTTCTATGGGAATCCAACAGCCTACTCGTATGTTGGACTTAACCGACAGTTACACATTTGCAAAAACAATCCGGCGCATTGATGAACGCGATGGCAAAACTCCGGATCAGTATAGCTTCACCGATTATGATATCGAACACTTCAGGCTGGGAGATGATCCACTATTATACCCCAATATTGATTGGCGCGATTATCTGATGAAAAACCAATCTATCCAAACCCAACACAATGTGAATATTAGCGGAGGAACCGAACGTGTAAAGTATTTTGCTTCATTAGGTTTTCTTTTCCAGGACGGACTTTTTAAGAAATACGGTGATCTTTCATACGATAATAATTTCAATTATAACCGCTTTAACTACCGGACAAATCTCGATATCGACGTAACAAAATCAACCTTATTGCAAATAGGAATCGGTGGCATAGTTGGAAATCGGAAAGAGCCTAATGGTCTGGATTGGCAGGTTCTTAACTGGACTCAACCAATGTCGACCCCCGGTGTGATTGACGGAAAACTCTATTTAGTTGATGTCGAAAGATATCCTAATATACTGATGCGTAATAACGTGATGAATACATACTATGGCTCAGGCTATACTCGTGATGTAAATAATAAAATGAGTCTGGATGTTGTTCTAAAACAAAGATTGGACTTCGTTACGAAAGGACTTTCGTTTGAAGCAAAGGGAGCCTATAATACGTCATATACCAATCGAAAAAATGTTACTGGTGAACTTGAAAGATATGTTGTTTTTTACAAATCGGAACTTGATGGATCGGGGCTTAAACCAGGTGATGCGAATTTTGATAATACCCATGTGTATAAAATTAATGGCAGCAACGAACCTCTTAAATATGCAAACAGTCTTTTGAATCGAGATCGGGACTGGTATTTTGAAACCAGTTTTCGCTACAACCGCAAATTTGAGCATCACAATGTGGGAGCGTTGTTACTATACAATCAAAGTAAAACATACTATCCGAAACAATTCACTCAAATCCCCTCAGGATATATCGGTCTGGTGGGTCGGTTAACCTATGATTATCGATCGAAATACATCGCTGAGTTCAATATTGGACGAAATGGTTCCGAAAATTTTGCCCCAGGTAAGCGCTACGGAATATTTCCGGCAGGATCAGTTGGGTATGTATTGACCGAAGAGGGTTTTATGAAACGACAAAAGATCATCAGCTACCTGAAACTGAGGGCTTCGGTTGGGTTAGTAGGTAACGACAAGCTAGGAGGTGAACGTTTCCTTTATCTTCCCGATGGATATGAAACAAATCTTAACGGAGTTGCCAAAACATTTCTACACTGGGTTGATGGTTATAACTTTGGTGTAAATAGTAACTATTATAGTTTGGGTGTGGGTGAAAAGAAGATCGGAAACCCGGACGTTACATGGGAAAAAGCTTTAAAACAGAACTATGGTATTGACCTGAATTTATTGGAAAACCGACTAAAGTTTAGTGGTGACATTTTCCATGAATACAGACGTGACATTTTAATTACCCCTAATACTTTCCCGGGATTAACTGGTATTGCATCGCTCGTTCCTGCATTAAATAAAGGAAAAGTAAAAAATCAGGGATACGAGTTGGAACTCAAATGGGAGGACAAGCTAAATAAAGGGATACGCTACCATATCGATGCAAACATGTCATATTCGAAAAATAAGATTATTGAAATGGACGAGATCCCTCAACCGTACGAATATCTTCAGCGGACAGGACATGAAGTGGGTGCAGTATTTGGATACGAATTTGAAAGGCTATTCACAGAAGATGATTTCAATATTACAACTGATGGAAGTGGAAATGAAGTGTATAGTCTGAAAGACGGCATACCTGACCATAAAAACAGCTACCTGCGTCCCGGCGATGCAAAATATCTGGATTTAAACAACGATGGCATTGTGGATATATATGACCAGCACCGCATTGGAACCTCCCAAAGACCGGATTATACTTTCGGTTTAAATTACGGAGTAGAGTACAAAGGATTTTTTGCAGATATGAATTGGACCGGAGTTTCAGGCCGCTCATTGGTACTTGAAGGAGAATTTAAAACCATGGGTGTGAGCCGGAATATGATCAGATACATTGTCGATAACTCATGGTGGGAAGAAACAGGAGGACAAACAAAGCTGCCCCGTATGTCGAATCTTACTGCCGGAAATAATACGCTCAATTCCAGTGTTTGGCTCAGAGACGGTTCATACCTGAAGCTAAAAAGCGCCAATATCGGGTATAACTTCCGAAATGATCGGTTGAAAAAATACGGCATTAGTAATTTAGGGGTTAAATTAACAGGTTACAACCTGCTGACTTTTGATCGCTTTAAGATCATGGATCCGGAGTCAAAGCCAAATGCAAACGACACTTATCCTGTGGTTAAAATTTATAACCTTTCATTCAATGTAACCTTCTAACTTATTCAACTAAACAGATATGAATAAAATATTTATCGCAATAATCGTTTGCATCACAATTGCTCTCATCGGCTGTGAAGACTTTAAGCTAGGTGATGATTTTTTGGATAAGCCAAATAGCAGCGATCAAACAATAGACACAGTCTTCACCAATAAATTCTACGCCGATCAGGCATTGAACAGTTGCTATTCAACTTTGAGAGATCTTTTGATTAATGGAAACAGGGCCGGATATAGATCACTTGAAAACCTGTCTGACCTGTTAGATGGGATGACCTCTGAATACCACACCGGTAGTATGACTGCTAGTAGTAGTTCTATTTGGCATAAATTACCTTCTGCCGAAATTCGCAAAATATGGACTTATCTGGAAAATGTCGATAACGTTCCTGACATGACAATCCAGGAAAAAGAATTGAGGAAGGCTGAGGTGAAAGTAATACTGGCATACCACTATGCTGAACTTTTCCGCCATTACGGGGGCATGCCTTGGATAGATCATGCATATAAGCCTGTAGAGGATATTGTCATGAAGAGAATGACAGTGGAAGAGCATGTACAAAAGGTGGTTCAGCTTTGCGATCAAGCAGCTGCCGTTTTGCCGTGGACAACAACCGAAGGTGATTATGGTCGTATGACTGCAGCAGCAGCCAAAGCTTTGAAATTCAAGATACTTCTGCATGCCGCCAGCCCTTTGTATAACAACAATACCCCGATGTTACCTGAGTCTCACGAAGCTGTTCAAAACCACATCGTTTGGTATGGCAATTACGATAGCAAACGCTGGCAGGACGCTCTGGACGCTGGGCTAGACTTTTTACAGACCAATCAGGATAAAGGAGATTCCTACAAAATGGTAAAACCTGTTGGAAACGATCTGGATGCGTACCGTAATGCATTTGCCTCGGGTTACCTCGATCGAAATAATGGAGAGATTATTTTCCCAATTCAAAATCAGGACATATGGGGACTTGGTCAGCGATATTTTGCCAGCACCCGTTTTGGCGCCCTTGCACCGTCGCTCGAATTTGTCAACAAGTTTGAACGTATTGATGGTTCGCTGCCCGATACTTCAATTGTCGACCACGTACAAAAACCATACTTTTCATCGCACAAGCAGGGCGAAAAATATGCCGTTTTGAAAACTCGGTACATTCGAGATCCTCGCTTGTATGAGACCATTCTTGTAAACGGAGACAAATGGCAGTCACGCGAAGCCGAAGTATATATTGGCGGACGCGAAGGATTTCCGGGAGCTACAAGTAGCTTCAAATCGTTAACTATAAACGGCTTTGCTAATCGAAAATTTGTTCGTGATTTTAAAAACGAGATTGTCGGAAAATTCTTTGTAAACGCTTACATCCGCATGCCTGAAATTTATTTGGGTATTGCTGAGTGCATGGCTGAGCTCAACAAGATGGGAACCGCAGACAAATTTGGAAAGACCGGGTTCGATTATCTCAACTATACACGCCTAAGGGTAGGACTAAAACCCATGGTTGCAACAGATCCGGGCAAGACTTTACCTGCACGCATTGTGCTGGATACCAAAGAAAAGCAAATTGAAGCCATCCTGCACGAACGGATTTGCGAGTTTGCATTCGAAGAATGTCGTTTTCACGATATTAACCGACGGAAATTGAGCGCTCAGATGAATTTCAGCCGGCATTACATTTCGACTGACAAATTAGCCGACAAGAACTTTAAAGTTAATATCCTCAAGTCAGTGAATGTCTATGCATGGTGCGAAAACTGGGACAACAAATATTACTTGCTCCCAATAGAGGCTAATGAGATACAAAAGGGCTATGGTTTGGTTCAAAATCCAGGCTGGGAATAGAACATCCAATCTTTAACTTTTAAATTACATCTTGATATGAATAAATATCTAATAACAATATGCCTGGTAGCATGCTCCGCAATCATTGCTCTGGGGCAAAATATAGCTGGTGTTGTGAAGGACAAAAACGGAAACCCTCTGAAAGGAGCAAAAGTTTCAGCGGTGAGCACACCGGTTATGAGTACAATTACCAACGAACAAGGCCGCTTTGAGCTGGACACAAAAGGTGATGAATTCCTGGAAATTACGTTTGCCGACATGTATCAAAAAGTTGTTTCGGCGAAGGGCAACAATAACATTATTCAACTAACGAACCAGGATCGTCTTGTAAAAAATGACGGAATAAAAACGTCTGTTGCCAAAAGCACTCAGTCTTTTGCGAGTGTTTATGCGGATCAGTTAGAACTGAATAAAACAAATACGACAGAAGACGACTATCTGGGACTTGTCACCGGGCTGAACGGTCGCACAGTGCGAGGAATCGGAAATGCGTTGCAAATTGTAGATGGTTTTGAAAGAACAATCAATAATGTTAATCCGGAGGACATTGAATCGGTGACAGTATTGAAAGATGGTGCAGCTCTTGCATTATACGGTGTTCGAGGGGCCAACGGGGTAATTCTTGTCAATACAAAACACGGACAATACAACAGCTTCGATGTGGAGGTGGAATATAAACGTGGGATGCAAACCCCCTTTAATATGCCAAGAATGCTAGATGCATCTTCTTATGCAAAAGCGATAAACGAGGCTTTGTATTACGACAAATTTTACGGAGTCGATCCGTTAACGATTCCTGCGGGGATTGACCCAAAATTCTCACGTTATTCTCAGCAGCAAATCAATCTGTATGCTGATGGTCAGGGTGAAGGCTATGATCCTGATCTTTATCCCAACGTCGACTGGTTGAGTGAGGGACTTCGCAATCGAGCTGTGAATAACAGCCTAAACCTGACGTTTAAAGGTGGAGGCAAAGCATCTCGCTATTATACAAGCATAAATTATCAAAACGATTTTGGACTCTTGAATCCAGCATACACCGAACAAAGTGGAATCTATAATACCCAAGACCGGAATTACAGACTGAGCCTGTTTACAAACATGGATGTTGATTTAACCGCTAGTACGCTCCTGAAGATAGGAATGCAGGCAAGTTTGGCTGAGAATACATCACCGAAAACTGCCTACGAAGATATTTTCAAAAACTTATTTGAAACGCCCTCTGCTGCTTTTCCAGTATATGCCAGTTCCGGAGAGTGGGGAGGTGACGATATTTACAAGAAGAACCCAATTGCACAAATTGCAATGAATGGTTATAATAAGACCAACATGCGAATGCTGCGTTCAAACATGCAATTACAGCAGGATTTGTCTGCAATACTGAGAGGACTTAAGGCTGAAGTTGCAGTTTCTTTTGACAATACCGCCACTTATCAGGAAAAAGGAACACAAAGCTATGCTTATCAGATTAGCAAGTTGGTAGTAGATCAAAGTTCAGGCAATATGGTGAAGAATATTTCTGTTGCCGGAATCAACAGTGCCTTGGATATAAATACCGATGGACTTTCAGCCCAATACATGCGCGTAGGTTTTAACGGTAACTTGTCATGGAATCGTCGGATTGACCGCCACAATTTTGGTATGATGGCACAATACCGGCAAGAATCATACATTCCCAACGAGACTCCAACACACCGCCAACACTTTGTGGGAATGGTCTCGTATAATTTTTCAGACAAATACATGATTGATGCAGCTCTCAACTACAGTGGATCAAGTGTGCTACCGGCCAGAGACAAATTCATTGCTTATCCGTCGGTAAGCGCCGGATGGATTGTAAGCAATGAATCCTTGTTGAAGGACAACAAAACTGTCAGTTTTCTTAAATTAAGAGCTTCTGTTGCCAGTGTTGGTTACGATTATGTACCGGCATTGTACATGGATAAACAATACTGGGTAGGTGGAGGCGGCTATACCTTTGGTCCAAATGCAAACATTAATACGGGAGGTTTAATGGAAGGAACCATTGCAAATACAGATTACACCATTCTGCAGGATTCCAAATATAATTTAGGTATTGATGCCTGCATCTTTGATAAACTTTCACTAACTGCTGATGCATTCTATACCCAACGACGTAAAATGTTTGTCGATGGAAGCACTGTGATTTCATCTGTGCTTGGACTCAAAGTTCCTCAGGTTAATGAGGGTGCAAACAATTATAAAGGCCTTGAATTGAGTGCGCGCTGGGAAGAACGCAAGTCTGATTTTAGGTATTACATTGGCGCAAATATGACCTTGCTGGGCAGTAAGATTATTGAGAATGGTGAAGGTTTTAAGCCGGAGGATTATTTGTATCAAAAAGGAGACAAGGTTAACCAAATCTACGGTTTAGAGATGTTAGGCTATTTCAATAGCTGGGAAGAGATTAACAATCCGCAAACTCCCAAACAGTTATTTTCAGATGTTCGTCCAGGAGATATCCGTTATAAAGACCAAAACAATGACGGTTATGTAGATCAGAATGACGTGATTAAAGTAGGCGGTTCAAGTTCACCGTTACTTTACGGTGGAATTAATATGGGGATCGAATATAAAGGCTTTGGTCTCGATATGGTATGGAGTGGAGCAAGCAAGTTTGATGTGCGATTGAATTTAGCCCACGTAAATCAACCGCTGCGAAACAACAACAATATTTCTACCTGGTACTGGAACGACAATATTCGCTGGACCGAGAATACCATGCAAACAGCTAACCTACCGCGTCTATCTACCCTAAGCAATCCAAACAATTACCAAATGAGTTCCCAGTGGTTGGCTGATGGCAGCTACATAAAACTTTCAAGTCTTATTTTACACTATAATCTACCTCAGAGTATAGTAAGAGCAATTAAATTGAAGGATCTGCAGATATACGCTGCAGCGAACGATTTACTTTCATTCGATCATGTAAAATATGCAAGTATCTCCTTACCTGAAATGAGAAGCTTATACGCCGGGATCAAAATTAAATTCTAAAAAAGACACGTAAGATATGAAAACTATAAAATTTATCAGAACATTGTGCATCGCGGGCATTGCGTTGTCTTTAGCAGGATGCAGCTTACTGGATGTAGACGAATCGTCCGGCAAAATGAAAGAAGATGCCTATGCTTACTT
>QKCF01000178.1 GCA_003246935.1 Sunxiuqinia sp.
CCGAAGGCCGCAAACCGCCCCATCTATTCGTACAAGCTTTCCATAGTCCACTTCTGGTCTCTGATTTTCATTTACATTTGGGCTGGACCTCACCACTTGCTGTACACTTCGTTACCCAATTGGCTACAGGCGCTGGGTACGACATTTTCAATAATGCTTATTGCGCCAAGTTGGGGAGGTATGTTTAACGGCTTACTAACGCTACGGGGTGCCTGGGACAAAGTTCGCCGCGACCCCATCCTGAAGATGTTCGTTGTTGGGATCACCGCTTACGGGATGTCAACCTTTGAAGGGCCGATGCTGTCACTAAAAACGGTGAATGCCATCAGCCACTACACCGACTGGACAATCGGTCACGTACATATAGGAGCACTAGGCTGGAATGGATTACTCACCTTTGGTATGCTCTACTGGCTGATTCCTCGTTTGTACAACACAAAACTTTGGTCAACAAAATTGGCGAACGTCCACTTTTGGCTGGCAACTTTAGCAATTATCTTCTATGCAGTGCCTCTTTACATTGGCGGTATTACTCAAGCTTTGATGTGGAAACAATTTTCGCCGGACGGCTTCCTGCAATATCCAAACTTCTTAGAAACGGTTACCCAGCTCATTCCGATGTACGCAATTCGCGCATTTGGTGGGGCATTGTATGTAACAGGTATGTTACTGGCTTTATTCAATATTATCAAAACTGTTCAGGCGGGTAGTTTTATAAAAGAAGAAGCAGCAGAAGCACCTGCATTAACAACACAGGAAATGCCTAAACAAGCAGCAGAAACCTGGCATGGATTTCTGGAACGTAAGCCGATCCGGTTCCTGATCTTTGCAACCTTCGCCATCCTGATTGGCGGTATGTTCGAAATCATCCCAACTTATCTTGTGAAATCGAATGTTCCAACGATCTCGAGTGTTAAGCCGTATACGCCTCTTGAGTTACAAGGCCGCGATATCTACGTCAAGGAAGGATGCTACAACTGTCACTCACAAATGATCCGGCCATTCCGCTCGGAAGTTGAACGTTACGGCGAATATTCCAAAGCCGGCGAATTTGTTTACGACCATCCTTTCCAATTCGGATCGAAGCGAACGGGACCTGACCTAGCTCGAGAAGGTGTAAAAACCGGTAAAATCTATAAGCCGAATGCATGGCATTACAACCACTTCATTGATCCTCAAAAGATGAATGAGGCCTCTATCATGCCTCCCTATCCCTGGCTGGCGAAGAAAGATATAGACCTTTCGTTAACGCCGATAAAGATCAGCGTAATGAAAAAACTTGGAGTTCCGTACCCCGACAATTACGAAAACCAAGCCAATGAGGATCTGAAAAAGCAAGCTGAAGAAATTGCACAAAACCTGCGCGAAGCAGGCATCGAAACTGAAAATACCAAAGAAATTATTGCTTTGATCGCCTACATCCAACGATTGGGAACCGACATTACAACACCTGAACCGATAAATGAATAAACCATGTGGAAAGAACATTTATACAATATTGAAAATATTGAGTACTATGCGATCATTGGCTTTCTCATTTTCTTCATCTTTTTCATTCTAATAGCAGTACACACCTTCAGATTGGATAAAGAACGAACAAAAGTGTTTGGTAATCTCCCACTAGACGATGACAAACAAGACCAAGTTGAACAACAAAATTTGACTTTATGACCATAGACGATAAAAAACACCAAGAATACGACGACCTCACGCAGATTAAATACATTGGAGGTCACGACTACGATGGCATCAGGGAACTCGACAACCGGCTGCCACCATTTTTAAAGTACCTTTTTTATGTAAGCATTGTGTTTGCTACATCCTACCTGATGTTAGTTTTTGTATTCAAAGATGACAGCGTCATCCAGGAAAAAGAGTATCAGAAAGAAATGGCGGCACTTCAACAGCACAACGGGGAAGAGGAAGCCGCAGCTCCTGCCGAAGTAAAAGCACGCACCAAGGACGAAATGATCGCTGCCGGTCAGGTTACCTTCGAAAAGATATGTTCGGTATGTCATGGTAAATTCGGAGAAGGTTTAGTTGGTCCGAATATGACTGATGAATATTGGATCCATGGAGGCCGATTCGAGGATATGAAGAAAGTGGTTATGGATGGGGTGATCGAAAAGGGAATGATCTCTTACAAGAATCAACTCTCGCAACGACAAATCGACGATGTGTTGACCTACATTCAATCATTGCAAGGAACCAACCCGCCAAATCCAAAAGCACCTCAGGGTGAAAAATATGTTCCTGAAGAAAGTGCAGAATAGAGTTCCGGCTTCCCCTACTCCAAAACGACAAATAAAAGACTAAACCAAAAAATGGAATCAAACCCAAAACCAGAAAATTACCAGGACTTAACCTTCCGCGACCGTATGGCAACAGTTGACAAGGAAGGAAAACGGATCTGGGTTTTCCCCAAAAAGCCCAAGGGAAAATTAACCAACTACCGCAGAGTTGTTGCTTATTTTTTGCTGGCTTTCTTCTACTTGGCTCCTCATCTCAAATTAAACGGAGATCAACTGATTTACCTGGACTTTCTGGATCGCCGGTTTGTTCTTTTCGGTCAATCCTTTTACCCTCAGGATTTTCACCTCTTGGTTTTGGCATTTATTTCCCTGTTAGTTTTTATCATACTGTTCACCGTCGTATATGGCCGCATCTTCTGCGGATGGGCATGCCCTCAAACCATATTCATGGAGTTTCTCTACCGCCCTATCGAATACCTTATTGACGGAGACCGTAACAAACAAAAAGAACTAGCCCGTCAACAGATGAATCCAACCAAACTATTCAAGCGGATTCTAAAACATGGTATTTTCTTTCTGATTTCATTTATTACATCCATTACCTTTCTATCGTACGTAATTGGATGGCCGGCGGTGAGTGAACTCATGGCAGGATGGCCGGCAGACAACTTCGGCAGCCTAGTCGGAGTTTTAATTTTCTCGGGCACACACTATTTCATATTCGCCTGGTTCCGCGAGCAGGTTTGTTCGTTAGTTTGTCCTTATGGCCGTTTGCAAGGCGTCATGCTTGATCACAATTCAATTGTTGTAGCTTACGATTACCTGCGGGGAGAACCAAGAGGCCGGGGGAAAAATGAAGACAAAGGTGATTGCATCGACTGTAAGCGCTGCGTCGACGTTTGCCCAACCGGGATCGATATTCGAAACGGAACACAACTGGAATGCATCAACTGCACAGCCTGCATCGATGCCTGCAATACAGTGATGTACACCATTGATAAGCCCAAAGGATTAATCCGCTACGCATCTGAACGATCAATTTCGGAAGCCCGGAAACATGTCCTGAATGCTCGGGCTATCGCCTACTCCATCGTATTAGTCATTCTGCTCGGCGTTGCCAGCTATGCCTTCATGAACCGCGATGAAGTTGAAACAACAATCGTACGCACTCAAGGAACACTATTTCAGGCATACGGAGAAAATGCGTTGAGCAATTTGTACGACTTGCAAATGATTAACAAATCAGCGAATAACGTATCAATGGAGTTGAAACTGCTTGAGCCAACAGGAGAAATAAAAGTACTTGGAGACTCGTTAAAATTGGACAAAGGCGAAGTCATAAAACGCAACTTACTGATCATCTTACCCAAAGAAGAAATAACCAGTTCTAATACCCACATAATGATCGGGATTTACAAAGGAGGTGAAGAAATCGAAAAGATAAGCTCAAGTTTTGTGGGTCCTAATTCTCTGGATAAAAACGAATAAACACAATTTATGAAGATACAATTCAATTGGGGAACCGGCATTGCAATAGCTTTAATAGTCATGATTTGTGGCATGTTGACCTTGGTTTATCTTGCCACTCGACAGGATTATTTTCTGGTTGAAAAAGATTACTACCAGAAAGGGATCAACTTTCAGGAACAAATTGATCGGATTAACAATGTGAATTCCTTGCGGGAAAAGCCAACAGTTACTGTTTCAAGCAACGAACTGCTGGTTACGCTTCCAAACTGGTTTGCCAATAAAATAATTGAAGGTGAGATACAACTATACAGCCCTGTTGACGAGGCGTTTGACAAAACTCAACCACTAAATATACGTGAACAGCTTATGCAGAGAGTATCGCTGACCGACATAAAACCTGGCCGTTATACCGTTAAGTTAGATTGGACCGCCAATCAAACAGCCTACTATTGGGAACAACAAATTACAATTGAATGATAACTGACCTGATTACACCACTAACGATCGGACTGATAGGCAGCGCACACTGCATCGGCATGTGTGGCCCGATTGCAGTTGCACTTCCATTGAAAAACCACAATTGGTTCTCCAAAATCAGCGGAGGAATTCTTTATAACCTGGGACGCACGTTCACCTACGGAATCATGGGCTTGCTGTTCGGACTACTAGGACAGGGAATTCACATGGTCGGCTTTCAACAATGGGCTTCTATCCTACTTGGAATCGCGTTAATCGTCAGTGTATTGTTCCCTTATTTCTTCAAGCAGAAGCTTAGTCTCAGCAACATGGTAAGCGGCTATGCCGGCCGGTTAATCAATAACCTCAGAAGCCTGTTTTCTCAGCGTTCATATCCCTCGCTGTTATTGATTGGCTTACTCAATGGATTGCTTCCCTGCGGATTGGTTTATGTAGCCATTGCAGGAGCAATCAACACAAGCACTATACTGAGCGGTGCCTTGTTTATGATTCTGTTTGGCCTGGGTACCATCCCAATGATGCTGATCGTCTCGGTAACCGGAAATGCCATAAGTACCGGACTACGAAATAAATTACGAAAAGTCGTTCCGTATTTCATCGTTCTCCTCGGTGTGTTATTCATTCTTAGGGGAATGTCATTAGGAATACCCTATATCAGCCCAAAGGCTGAAAAGCTGGAAATTCACACTAGCATGAAAGCAGGGGACTCATGCTGTCATTGACAGCAACGATGTTTCAAAGCATGAATTACTCGAGTTTTTAAACATAGAATCAAAATTATTTGAGAAAAAGACATTTTTATCACGAATCGATTAAACATTCAACATAGTTTCCGGGTTTTTTATCTTGAAATTAAAACCGTTCGAATTTATTGAAAATCACAACTCTTTATGGTCAGAATCAAACAAACTACCTCAACCTTACTAATCGGACTTGCTCTGCTATTTGTAGCAAAAATACCTTTCGCCCAAAAGGTCACTTTTGACAGCACCAATAACGATCCGGAGATCGGAGTCGTTGAACACCTGGACGAATACCTTCCTAAAGACATCTACATTGTTAATGAAGATTCGCAACGCGTTGTTTTGACCGATTTAATCGACAAACCAACAGTGCTCAACTTTGTGTACTTCCGTTGCCCCGGTATTTGTAGTCCGCTGATGGAAGGCCTCGCTGAAGTAATGGACAAATCTGATATGACTCCCGGAGTAGATTACCAGGTACTGACCATCAGTTTTGACCCGACAGAAACACTAGACCTTGCGAAACGCAAAAAAACAAACTATCTGAACCTTGTCAACAAGAAAGAAGAGATTGCTAGAGGATGGAAATTTTTCATATCCGACAGCGCCAGCATTGCGAAGGCAACAAACGCTGTTGGCTTCAAATACAAACGCCAGGGTAACGACTTTTTGCATGCTGCATCAGTGATGGTGATTAGCCCCGACGGAAAAATCACCCGCTATCTGAACGGTTTGTACTTTTTGCCATTCGAGTTTAAGATGGCAATCATAGAAGCGAACAAAGGCCAATCCGGGCCGACAATCAATAAAGTACTGCAATTCTGTTATTCATACGACCCAACCGGTCAAACCTACGTTCTTAATGTCACTAAAATTACCGGAACACTGATTTTGTTTATTGCCTTAATCCTGTTCCTGTACCTGATATTCAAACCTAAAAAGAAGAAATAAAACAACTACTTTATGCAAGCAAGTTCTCACATACCCCATGATGTCAGCTACCTCGACTACAAAGGAAAGCACAAAGGGTTATTATCGTGGATCTTATCCACCGACCACAAAAGAATTGCCCTGCTCTACATGTTCTCCATGATGACACTGTTCCTGGTCGGTGTTTGTCTCGGCTTAGCAATGAAACTGGAACTGATTGCTCCCGGAAAAACAATCATGGGAGCGCAGGATTACAACGCGGTCTTTACAGTTCACGGAGTCATTATGATCTTTATGATTGTTATCCCCGGCCTACCGGCTGTATTCGGAAACTTTCTGATGCCAATTATGATTGGGGCCAAGGACGTAGCATTTCCCAGACTGAACCTGTTTTCGTGGTACGTATACATTGCGGGAGCCATCCTGGTGATTAGCTCTGTGCTTTTCGGCGATGGTTCACCGGATACAGGATGGACGTTCTACGCACCATACAGCTTTAAAACCGGAACGAATATGTTACCTGCTATTTTCGGGGCTTTCGTGTTGGGGTTCTCTTCAATTCTTACTGGCCTGAACTTCATTGTAACAATTCACAGGATGCGCGCACCGGGTATGTCCTGGACAAAGATGCCGCTCTTCCCTTGGACCATCTACGGAACAGCCTGGATTCAACTACTGGCAACTCCGGTAGTCGGGATTACCTTAGTCCTGGTTTCGCTGGAACGCATTTTCGGTATCGGGGTATTTGACCCTGCCCTCGGTGGCGACCCGATTCTATACCAGCACCTTTTCTGGATCTACTCGCACCCGGCCGTATACATCATGATTTTACCGGCCATGGGAGCAATCTCTGAAATCATTCCAACCTTTTCTCAAAAACATATTTTCGGCTACAAAGCCATCGTCGCGTCAACTTTAGCCATTGCTTTTGTGGGTTATTTTGTATGGGGACACCATATGTTTACTGCAGGAATGAGTGGTACAGCACAATATACCTTTTCAATTTTGACATTCTTAGTTGCCATTCCCAGCGCCATCAAAGTTTTCAATTGGATCTCGACCATGTATAAAGGTTCCATCTCATTGGAAACGCCTTTTTACTGGGCAGTGTCATTTATCTTTGTATTTATGATCGGAGGTTTGTCCGGTTTGGTACTCGGTGCATTGGCAACCGACGTATATGTACACGACACGGCCTTTGTTGTGGCACACTTCCACTTCATCGTCTTCGGTGGAGTTGGTTTTTCGTTCTTTGGCGCCATCCACTATTGGTTTCCCAAAATGTTTGGGCGCATGTACGATAAAACCTGGGCCAACGTAGGGTGGATTGTATTCTTCATCGGCTTTCTTGCTCTTTATTCACCCATGTTCTATCTCGGTCTTCAGGGCATGCCACGGCGCTATTACGACTACCTGGAACAATTCCATGCTGCCAACATCCTTTCAACCTTGGGATCATGGGTTATGGCCTTTGGGTTGACCATTATCATCATCAACCTGTTCCGATCAGCTAAGTCAGGCCCTATTGCAGAAAGCAATCCATGGAATGGCAAAACACTGGAGTGGACAATTCCATCCCCCCCTCCTGTTGAGAATTACGAGACGATTCCTGTTTACGGCGAGAAAGACGGACCTTACGAATATTAAAACCTATGCTTATGTCACAAGTTATTCACCATGATGAACACTACGATGAAGAAGGCGCTAAAATAGGGATGTGGCTCTTTATTTTCACCGAACTCTTGCTGTTTGGCGGCCTCTTTATCATTTACTCAGTATACCGGTTCCGCAACCAGGATGCCTTTCACATGGCAGCCGAAGAGTTGAATGTTACTGTCGGAACAATCAATACCTTCATCCTAC
>QKCF01000388.1 GCA_003246935.1 Sunxiuqinia sp.
GAAGTTGTGATTTGAATTCCACCGTGGATTTCCTTTCCAAAATCAAGAATAAGGCCTGACCGAACATCATCATGATTGATAATCTTGCAAATCGGCTGACTTCCAAAGAAAGCCTGTCTATTTCCTTTATTGAGTAGAACCTCAAAATCTGAAACCAATGAATCCGAGGAAGTCCAGACAACGCGCTGAGGTGCCAGATAGATCCTGGTTAACGGATCAACTTCTGCTTCAGCACGCATTTCGGGAGTATATGCAGGTGGTATTTGTGGCAGTGCTTCTTTCGAGCCCCAGACTAACAGGTTAAATATTAAAAAGAATCTGGAAAGAACAATATTTCTAATCAACCACCGGAATAGATCTGACTTCATAGGCGTTTTCGGTTAGTACCTTTGGGTTATGCAAGATAGCACAATCAACTTATTTTAGAGGGGAAAGGACTCGTAAAGATTCCGCGCAAAGCTTTCTGAACAGGTTCTGACCTGTGATAAGTTATCAATTATAAACGAAAATACAGAGGAGTATCTGCTGTGTTTTCGGATATAGCTAAATTATCACCCTATTTAATGAAAGAGAAATATCAGCTATCGCGCCTACGAATTGATTGACACCAATAAAATATCCAACAGCAACAGATTTCAAATCTTCTTTATCTATCTGTCTTCATAATAAGAAATCCACAAATCCCAGCTGACGAATCTTTTTTCGATAAGCTGAAATTTGTGGATTAGATCAATTATTATTATTATTAGTAGCCTGGGTTTTGATCTACATCAGCCTGGTTTCGATCAATTGCAGTTTGTGGTATCGGACGAAGGAATTTATAGTTTCCGTCATCACCTTTCATATCGGTATCAGAGATCCCGTCTTCATTGTACGTTGTCACGTATTCGACCAACTTCTGCGTACGTTTCAAGTCGGTCCAGCGAACATACTCGCCTGCCATTTCACGAGCACGTTCATCCAAAATAAAATCGATAGACATATCGCCGGAGGCCACGCTCATCGCGGATTCGAATCCAGACTTAACAGTTCCCGGACGAGAACGCAAAGCATTAATCATATTAGCAGCATTACTCGGCTGGTTCGTCATTACATACGCCTCGGCTGCAATCAGTAAAGCTTCCCCCAAACGAGCGACCACTACATCGTGCATGCTACATTGTCCGCTGCGATTACTCAGCGATGTTTCAGTGTAATCATCGAATTTTTTAATACATGGCACACCAAAGTCCATGTTTCGGCGATTGAAATATGTTTCAGCTGCACCATTTGATGGAGCAATTCCACCATCTTCAATAGTTTTCGATATCAGCGCATCCACTTTCAATCCGTAAGGATCGTCAGCCTGCCAAGCTGCGATATCGGCATCAGTAGCCCAAGCTGGTGCATAATAAAACTGGATTGATGAAGTAGTTGGATTGGTGTAGTAATCGAAATACCGAGTGTGAAATTCCATCATAAAGGTTTGTTCATAGCGACCGTCCCCCTTGTCATATAGTTGATGCAGACGCAAGAATGGAGACAGGTTTCCGTCAATAGCCTTGTTTAAGGCATACTCAGACCCCCCCAAATAAGCTCCGAATTGAGCTTGCTGATAGCTACCATCACTTGAGGGATCTTCAACTGCTGAATAATCGAACTGAACCGACCAGAAAATTTCTGAATTGCTTTCATTTCCCATGTCAAAAGCATCCGCAATAGACAATGACGGGTTTTCACTTGAAATAGCCTCCAAAGCATATTTAGCCGCATTTTCGAAGTCGGTAGACTGAGCAATGTTCTCTTCAAGAGACTCATAACTTTGCCCGTTCAACCAAGCGCGGGTTAGATAAATTTTCGCAAGAAAGAAAGCCGCGGCACGTTTGTTAGCCCGACCAACATCAGAAGTGCTGCGATCTAACAACGCAGAGCCAGATGATGCGAGATAGGTAAACTCATCAATTATGAAAGTATAAATACTTTCCAGACTAGCACGTTCATGGCTCATCTCGGCGTAATCGAACATTACCGTATTCAATGCCACTTTACCAAATTGCTGAACCAACTGAAAATAGTACCAGGCACGAATGAAACGCGCTTCATCAATGTACTGCTCACGAACCGATGTTTCTTCGGTTGTTTCGCCATAAGCAATCACACTGTTCGCCAGTTGAATACCTTTATAACAGTTTTCATAGAAAGTTGCCACAATACTTTCGGCCGACGTTAATGCAGTATAATGATTCATAACCACCCCTTGCGATTTACCATCGCCATAAATATCGGTTCCAGCCGAAAACAGTAGTGGTTGTATATTGTACAAATCACGAAGTGATGAATATGCAGCATTCGTTAAACTTTCAAAGCCCTTTGAAGTAGCATAGAAGTCTGATGTCGACTCGCTTGAACGGATATCAGGTTCAAGAAAATCAGAACAACTTGTAAATAACGTGAGGGCAAAAGCCACAATTAGATATTTTTGTTTCATAACGGATAATCTTTTTGAGTTTAGAATTTCACATTAACACCAATCTGGTATGTTCTGGAGCTTGCGCCACCACTACCATCGCTAATTTCTGCATCAGCCCATTCCGGATCAAATCCTTTATAGTCTGTGAACGTGAAGGGGTTCAGAACATTCATGTAAACCCGCAAATTGGACAGCTTCATCTTTGAAGTTAAATCTTTAGGTAACGTATATCCTAAAGTGATATTCTTTACTTTAACATAGGAATTATCGACAAAATACTGACTTCCATCTTCTCCACTTAACCAGAAAGACCCGGCACCTGCATTGTTAGCACCTCCCGTTGGAAATGGATTGCTTCCGTAATGTGTGCCTTGTTGTGCCGAAATTGAACCGTCTGCGCCAAGAACCGGTGCTCCATCAGGAATGTAAAAATCCATTTTCAGGTGCTGGGTTCCTCTACTGCTATAACTGGTATACGATCCCATGAACGGGCTATAAACAGTCCCACCTTGTGATGTGTAAATATTGAATGAAAAGTCGAAATTTTTATATGAAAGATTTGACGACAAACTACCAGTCCAGCTTGGTTCAGCATGCCCTTGAACAGCTTTATCTTCAGGATCAATAGTACCGGAACCATCCAAATCCTTAAATTTCATTTCTCCTTCATAGAATTTGGTCTTCTTGGTAGCATCATTGGCAATAGCTGCTGCTTCTGATGCAGTACAAACTCCGTCCATCACATACCCATAAACCACATCAATTGGTTGACCAATAAACCATTTGTTACCAGTTAAATCTTCCTTGCCTCCGTTTAATTCCAGAATTTCGTTTTTATTGTGAGCAAAGGTGAATGAAGTTGACCAACGTAAATCTTTCTTTTCGATATTCACCGTTGTTAGTTGAATTTCAACACCAGTGTTTTTTACTTTTCCAACATTACTCCAAATAGAACCAGTCGAAGAACCTAACTCGTAAGGAGTATCCATTTCCATTAACAAGTCTTTTGAGATCTTGTGATAAGCATCGACAGAACCAGACACTCGGTTGTTCCATAGTCCGAAATCGAACCCGAAGTTTATTTCGTTTGTTTTTTCCCATGTCAGCTCTGAGTTAGTCAAACTATAACCATAGCCATTTGCTACCACCGAGCCAAAATTGTAATAGTATTTAGTATCAGCTAAAGCACGTGTATCATAAGGGCCAACATGTGCATTATTACCGGTAAGACCATAGCTGACACGAAGTTTCAAGTTGCTCAACCAAGCTGCGCCATCCAGGAAAGCTTCTTCAGACATACGCCAAGCTAAGGCTGCTGATGGGAATACCCCCCAACGGTTTTCCTTCTTAAATTTTGAGCTACCATCCCAACGGCTGGAAATTGTTGCTAAATATTTTCCTTTATAATCGTAATTCAAACGAGCGACATAAGACAACATCGTTTCTTTTTCGAAATAACTTCCTTGATTTTGTACCGTTCCTGATGCAAGGTTGTACCATTTCACATCAAAAGGCATATCGACTACAGTAATATTATTACCTTCCATTTTTTGACTGTATACACTCACCAAACCTAAAAGATTGAAGTTGTGCTCGCCAATTGATTTTTTATAGTTAGCCTGCGTGTCCCATGTGTACGAGAAAACCTCATCGTTATTGTCTTCTGCATAGTTCGTTTTTCCGCGACGAGTTTCCGTTTCCACACCATAAAAAATACCATTATTCTTTTTGGTGTACATTGGAGAGAATGTCGTTTTCAACATGACATCTTTTACTGGCTCGTATTGCAAGTAAGTATTAGCCATCACGTAGTAAGAACGAACATCATCGGTTGAATTCAAACGGTCAACCAAAGGGTTCAAGGTTGAAGTCGGACCTCCGCCATTGGGGTAGATAGCAGCATCCTTACCAGGCTGAACAATCAATTCGCCTTCATTTTCACCTTCCCAGTAAAATGCAGGCATGACCGGTGTCATATTAAATCCTGTTTGCACAGAACGTTGACTTCCTCGGTTTTGCAATGAAGTAGCCAAATTTGCGTTGAACCCGACTAAAACCTTTTCGCTGATTTTTGAATCTAAGCTGGCTTTCATGTTCCATCGTTCATATTCATCATACATCATCCCTTTTTCAGACTGATAGCCAACACCGACCCGATAACTAATATCTTTGCTGTTACCTGCAATATTTACAAAATGGTTTTGCTGTTGTCCGTCACGAAGTACAAGATCCGGCCAATCTGTGTAGTTTTTTTCAGCATAGAACTGTTTGATAACGGGCGAATCGCCACCCCAGAAATTACGGAAGTTGCCATCTGTCATATTCCATGTTGTAGCTCCTGTAGAAGCATCCATAGATGAACTGGTATAGCGGGAAAAACGGTATCTCAAAAATTCATCACCATTCATGAAATCCGGCATATTGACAACCTTACTTACACCATAGTAGCCGTCGTAACTAACAGTGGTTTTTGTACCTCCTGATAATGTGGTTCCTTTTTTGGTGGTAATAATCAATACCCCATTTGTCGCGCGGGAACCATAAATAGCGGTTGAAGATGCATCTTTAAGAATATCAATTTTTTCAATATCCATCGGATTCAAAAAGTTCATATTATCACAAACCACCCCATCAATTACATACAAAGGTTCACCCCCCTGCATGGAGCTTTTTCCGCGGATTTGAATGCTAAAACCATCGCCCGAACGGCTGGAAACCTGTTGAACGTTCACCCCGGCAATCTGACCTTGTAGCCCTTCCATTACCGAAGTAGATCCTTTTGATACAAGGTTGTCTGCCTGAACGCTTCCGATTGAACCAGTCAAGTCACTCTTTTTCATTGTTCCGTAACCGATGGCCACAACCTCTTCCAATCCAATAGTTTCTTCCTCCAAAAACACGTTGATTTGGGTTTTTCCGGCAACTGAAACTTCTTGCATTTTCATCCCAACAAATGATACTTGAAGGATAGCATCAGCCGGAACATCTTTAATCGTGTAATTGCCGTCAAAGTCTGTTATTGTGCCATTGCTTGTTCCTTTCACAACAACAGTTGCTCCAGGAACCGGGTCACCGCCAGTGGATTTTACCACCCCGGTTATCGTCTTTTGCTGTTGCATTTCAGTAAAATTGTTTTCACTGGTTTTATTCATCAGAATAATCTGGCGGTCAGCAATTTTATAAGAAACATTAGTTCCTTCGAAAACTTCAGCCAGAATCTGATCAATATTGACATTTTCCACGTTAACGGAAATATTCCGATTTACATCAATGTCTTCATTCGTATACAGAAAGAAGAACTCACTTCGATCTTCAATTGATTTTAAAACATCCCGAACGGTAGTATTCCGGAAGGAAAGATTTAGCTTAGTTTGCTGCGAGTAAACGCTTGCACTCAAATGCACACACGTAGCTAAGAGCAGAATAGTGGTCAATTTCATAATACGCAACCATTTTTGAAGAAGACATAGCTCTCCCTCATGACTTAACAAGTTTTTTTTCATAAGTTTGTAGTTACTAATGTTACACTTATCCCTTTTTAAGGGTTTTGTTCATTTTACACATGCATTGCATGACTATTAAAAGGAAGGTGGTACCAGCACTTTCCTTTTTTATCATGGCCTGCTAATAAATACTTGGTTTTGATCTATCTCATATTTCATTG
Source organism: Sunxiuqinia sp. (assembly GCA_003246935.1). Taxonomy (GTDB): domain Bacteria; phylum Bacteroidota; class Bacteroidia; order Bacteroidales; family Prolixibacteraceae; genus Mangrovibacterium. Next base: position 6,114 of record QKCF01000388.1, read on the forward strand.
ATGTTGTATAGGTTAATAAGCTAAGCATCTCCCGTAAACTTTCTGTTTTGATTGTCATCGTATACAGTTTCGTGACATGCATATCTTTTTGCACAGTGATCTTCACATCGTACCATCGCTCCATCTTCTGAATAACCTCAGTGAAAGTAGCATCCTGAAAACGCAATAAGTTTTCTTTCCAAGAGGTGAACAACTCGGTGTCAACAATCCGTTTATTCTCTTGCCCGGTTGAAACATTCAATGAAAGCTGATCACCGGGCTGTAGTTCTGTCTTCATCTTGGTCTGATTGTTGGTTGCTACAATCTTACCTTCTTCAAGCGTTACAGTCACTTGATTGTCATCTACATACGCGTTTACATTAAACTGGGTACCAAAAACCTGAATATCCATAGATGGAGTACTCACAACAAAAGGCTGCCCGTCTATCTTTTTTGAAACATCAAAATAGGCTTCTCCATCCAGAAAAATCCGTCTTTCGTTTGATGAAAATGACGTTGGGAATCTTAGTTTGGTGCCTGAATTCAGCCAAACTTTTGTACCATCATATAAAGCAATCACGGAACGTTCTCCATAAGGAATGGTAATCTCGTTAAAAGCAACAGCTTGACGATCCCGAAGGGTATCAACAAACCGATAGCCCATTGCCCCTATCAATAATGCGAAAACAAAAACGGCAGCATATTGCAGGACAACTTTTGAAAATATTCGCATCCGCACTGATCTCGGCTGATTTATCCTTGACCAAAGTTCCTGAATACGATCCTCAGAAATTTCAGCTTCCTGAATAGAATAAAAACCTTTGAGTATGAAAACGGCTTTTTGAATCTCTGATTTCTTCTCTGGATAGTGACTAATGAAAGTTTGCCACTTTAAAGCTACATCTGAGGAAGATCGACCGATCGCCCACTCACGGAAATTGTCGTCCATGACAAAATCATCTGCAGTATATTCGAGATATTTTTCCATTTTCGGTCGATGTGTTTATTAGTATAAGGCAACCAATCAGAAAACATCATCACTACAAACCAACTTTTTTTATTTTTTTTTGAAAATTCGGAAGATTGCCAAGAAAGCACCCATCACTTTTTCTTCTTCAATCATCGTCCGAACCGACTTGACAGCCCTGTAAATCAAGTTACGGCAAGCTTCGACACTCATTTCCAAAATATCGGCAACTTCTTCGTACTCCAATTCTTTTTTAAAACGCAGATAGAGAGCCTCACGCTGCCGCGGGCTCAGTCTCTCAAATGCACTATTCAGCCTTAACCATTTCAATTGGTCAGCTTCATTCTCAATTATATTCTCTTCAACTGAAAGATAGACCCCGAAATGAACGTCCGACATTGAATCATCGGTGTATCGTTTTTCCTTCTTCAATAAACGAAGTAACTTATGGCGAAAAGATTTAAGGAGGTATAATTTGATATTATTTGTTGATCCAATCGTAGCTTTATTACGCATCAAATCGACAAACAAATCCTGGATAGCATCCTCGATCAGATTATGATTAGAAGTAAAACGGAAACCATACTGATAAAGAATACGGGAAAACTGATGATATACAAACGAGCATGTTTTTTCATTACCCGCTCTAAAATCATCCCATATGACGTTGTCTGTCTCTTACAGTCAAGTGTCTTTAGGTTCTTTTAGTTAGTAGTTCGATATAGTCAGTGAGTCGTATCACAAACTTAAACTATTTTTCATGAATCCCAAACAATTTGACCTTTCTGTTCTGCAATCATACCAGCACACAAAGTGTTCTTATGTTCAAATTAGCGAATGTTTCCCAATGTGTATTTTTTTACGTTTTATATCGAATAATTAGGTAAAGTTCCTATTCGCCTTAATCTTTTTTCAAACACTCTTAGCTAAATTTCCCCATATACTCATTCCCCAACCTAAAAAAATTTCGGGCTTGTTGCATTTTCTGATCCAGCTCGAACAACTCGTAATAGTAGGCTTTTTCCTGTTCGTTGGTGGTAATAATTTTGTGCATTCCGCCATTTTGAATAACAACACGGCGCTCGGCCTGAAGTATCAGCAACGGATCG
>QKCF01000267.1 GCA_003246935.1 Sunxiuqinia sp.
GTTGCCGAATAAGCTTCGGTGTTGGGTTCTGACTGCAACGCTCTCGTCGAACAAATATTGACAATCGCGCCCTTCGTCTTCTTCAATTCATCGGCAGCATATTTAGTGCACAAAAATGGTCCTGTCAGATTAACGGCAACCACCCGATTCCATTCTTCCAAACTCAACTCCCGAATCGTTTTATTAGCTGCAATCATTGCATTATTTACCAGCCCGTAAATGACACCCTCTTTCGCGATAATTTCTTGTATTGCTGCACGAACTTCCTCTTCATTCGAAACATCTACCCTCCGATAGTGCAAATCCTCATGCTCATGTCCTGCCTGCATCTCTTCAAGAGCCTCAGAATCGTTATCCCATATAATGATGCCGTATCCTGCTTTAAGCAACTGAAGACTGGTAACCTCTCCTATTCCTTGCGCTCCTCCTGTTACTATTATGTTTCTTTTCATTTGACGTCATTTAATTTTTTTTTCAACAAAAGTCCGTATTAAGCTCCATTTTATACTAAAACTCTAGAAAAAACGCCTGTTAAAAATATTTAAATATTGAGATCTTTACATATTGTCGCAAACTTACTTTTCGTTTTCTTGTTAAATGTACCAATTAAAAATTGTTATATGAAAAAACTAATCGCTCCGATACTGCTACTTTTTGCAGTGGTATCAACCCTTTCAGCCCAAGACTGGAAAACAAACTTCAGCGAAGCAAAAGCCGAAGCTCAAAAAGAAAACAAAAAGTTGATCATGGTCTTTCAAGGATCGGATTGGTGCGCTCCGTGTATGAAACTAAATCGCGAGATCTGGAGCTCTGAAGATTTCCAATCCTACGCCAAAGATCACTATGTGATGTTAAAAGTTGACTTTCCGCGAAAAAAAGACAACGCACTGCCTGACGAACAACAAATCCAAAACGGGAAACTAGCCGAAACCTACAACAAAAAAGGATTCTTTCCATTCGTTGTTGTGCTTGATCCCAAAGGCCAGGTAATTGGAGAAACCGGATACAAACACATAACTCCAGACGAATATATTCACCTTTTGAACTCACTCTAAAATTAGCTGGTTTGAAAAAATCACTTGTTTTGCTTTTTGCGCTGTTCGCAACGCTCAATGCATTTTGTGCCGAAAGCTATACACGCACCCTAAAGTTGATGGGTAGCCGTTTCGATATTACCGTTGTCGCCGAAAACGAGGACGAAGGCAATCGGTATATTGATATGGCTGTTGCTGAGATTTCCCGCATTGAGAAAATCATTTCATCTTGGGATGCGAATTCTCAAACGTCGGAAATTAACAGCAACAGCGGTATCCATCCGGTCGTTGTCGATCAGGAGTTATTCCAACTCATAGAACGGGCTCTGGCCATATCGAGATTAACCGACGGAGCCTTCGATATCAGTTATGCGTCAATGGATAAGATCTGGAAATTTGATGGCAGTATGACTGAAATGCCTTCTCCTGAGGCCATAAAGGCATCGGTCGCCAAAGTCGGCTTTCAACATATTATTCTGAATAAAACAGACCAAAGCGTATACCTGGATCAACCAGGTATGAAAATCGGATTCGGAGCTATTGGTAAAGGATATGCTGCCGACAAAGCGAAAGCACTGCTGATGTCAAAAGGTGTAAAAGCTGGGATCATCAACGCATCAGGCGATATGAATACATGGGGAACGCAGCCATCAGGCGAAGACTGGAAAGTCGGGATCGTTAACCCCATGAACAAAAATAAAGTATTTGCAGTTCTACCACTCCAGCAGGGAGCTGTAGTTACCTCTGGCGACTATGAAAAATATGTTCGTTTTAATGGTGTTCGCTATACGCATATCATCAATCCGAAAACAGGTTACCCGGCAATCGGAATTATAAGCGCAACAGTGTTTGCTCCCAAAGCCGAATTAGCAGACGCACTGGCAACCTCAATCTTTGTGATGGGAATTGATGTTGGCCTAAATCGTATCAACCAGCTTCCCAATATTGAGTGCATCCTTATTGATGAAAAAGGAAATATTTACAGCTCTGACCACATTAAAATTGAAAAAGAATGAAAAGAAAAATCGGCCCTTTCGCTGGGATCATGCACTGTTGTCAAAGAGTACGAAAAGATCAACCTGAACGATCCGGACATGGAGCTGGGATCAAAAAAGATTGACCTTTTTGAAAATAATTTTCATGCTTACCGTGAAGCCGCCTCCGGTGCAAATGCCGGTAAAACAGGAGGAGGATGTGGATGTAATTAAGAAATTATGAAAGGAAAACTATTAAGCTTACTAATCATACTGCTGGCAACAGGCTCGCTGTATGCACAAGAACCGGATAACACCGGCACCGAATATAAAAAGAGAGTTCTGGAAAATACGGAGGTTGATTTGCTGATGAATTATTATTCGCAGGATGGTGACCATGCTGCAGTTACCGGCGGACAAGGAACTGAAAAACTTCAGGATGGAATGTCAACGATCCTTGTTTCTGTTCCGTTGAACGAAGATGATGTATTAACCGTTGAAGCAGGCATTTCGGCCTATACTTCGGCATCTTCAAGTAACATTAACCCATTCGATGGCAAAAAACCGGCCAGCCCGTTTCAAGCATCCTCGGGAGCTTCATCGGGTGATGTTTGGGCACATTTATCTGGAACATACAGCCATAGTTCCGAAGATCGCAACCAAATCTGGACAGCAAAACTAAGCACTTCAACAGAGCATGATTATTCTTCGTTTGGCTTTGGAGGTAGTTATACGCATTTATTCAATGAAAAAAATACCGAGTTGACCTTATCCGGCAATGTTTATCTGGATCAATGGTCCAAAATATACCCCTACGAGTTACGTCCGTATGCATCCGATGGGGATAGCAGGTATTCATCGTTATACGGCAGGTATACTATAACCGGGAACACAGACTATAATCCGAAGTTTACCGGGCTGAGTGGTAAAAGTAGAAATTCGTATTCTGCAGGACTTGTCCTGACCCAAATTCTTTCCAAACGGTTACAAGGAGCTTTTCTGGCTGACTGGGTTTTGCAGAAAGGCTTGCTTTCAACCCCCTTTCAGCGGGTATATTTTGCAGACTATGGAGACTCATACATTGAAAACTTTCATTTAGCAGATGATGTCGAACATTTGCCCGACAGCCGCATGAAGATTGCCGCGGGAGCTCGTTTAAATTACTATATAAATGAGCACTTTGTTCTGCGAAGCTTTTATCGGTATTATACCGACGATTGGGGCATAAAATCACATACGGCAAGCCTCGAAGTTCCGATTAAGCTTGGAAGTAAATTTACACTTTACCCCTCGTACAGGTATTACACACAAACTGCAGCCGACTATTTTGCCGGTTACAATCAACATCTATCAAATGAGCAATATTACACTTCAGATTATGATTTATCGAAATACAACGCCAATCAATATGGCTTAGGTATCCTGTACACCGACATTTTAGAAGAAAAGCATATCTGGAAACTCAAAATCAAGAATGTTGATTTAAAATACCACTATTACAAAAGGGATAGTGGCTTTAAAGCCAATTTTATTTCGTTCGGAATCGGTTTTACGCTCTAGCTATATTCAGTATACCATATCTATAAGCCGAAGACGAAACTTCGGCTTTTCTTTTTTTTGTTTTCGGAACAGCATTTGCAGATTACTATGGAAAGGTTAAAAATTCAACCCTTTCATACGAAACGGTGGGATTCAAGCAATTTATCCAACAAATTTGTAGTATTCTTGAGATTATTAAAAACTAAAAAGGATTAGACTATGGCTATTAATGACGCAATGAAATTTATTCGCGACTCGCAAGAGAACAGCGAATTAAGAAAGGAAGTAAACCAATGTAAACCTGAAGAGTTATTTGATAAGCTCAAAGACCTTGGTTATGATTTTGATCAGGCCGAATTTGAAGAATCGGTAAACATGATGCATTTAAAATGCCAGTTTGAAGAACAAGCCAACCGGCTCATGCAAACCGACATGTGGTTTAAAATGCTTCTGATGTAATTTTTCGAAGAAATGAGCACCTTATTTACAATACGTTTTATTATTGAAATCGAATACTGATTTCTGAAGAAAACAGGTTGATTACGGCAAACCAATAGTATTACATAGTAAATATTTAAACGCCGTAATTCAATCTGTTTCAACCATATGCCCTATCCATGACATAAATTGTTCTCAATACAGGATTTTATTATCTTTTTATCCGAACCAATTAATTTGAGAACCGTATTTCAGACATATATATCCCCTAAGTGTAATTTAAAATTAAATGTCATGAAAAGATTATCTGTTTCCCTCCTACTGATGCTATTCGTTGCATCAGTAACATTCGCTCAAACGAGTCAAATTCCTCTAATTGGATCAAAAGCACCTTCATTTACGGCACAAACAACACAAGGCGAACTTAACTTTCCGGCAGATTTCGGTTCACATTGGAAAATACTCTTCAGCCATCCAAAAGATTTCACCCCTGTATGCTCTACCGAAATTCTTGAGTTAGCCTACATGCAAAAAGAATTGGAAGCAATGAACGTAAGGGTTGCGGTTATCTCAACAGATAACGTTTCGCAGCATAAAATGTGGGTTGCTCATTTGGAAGAATTAGACTACAAAAATCACGGTCAGCAAAAGATCAACTTCCCGCTGATTGATGATAGTAAAATGCTCGTTTCTAAAGAATATGGTATGTTGCACTCCCCTACAAGTACCAGCCGCGATATCCGGGGCGTGTACATTATTGATCCTAATAATGTCGTAAGATCTATCAACTTCTATCCGGTCGAAGTCGGAAGAAATTTAGTTGAAATAGAGCGTATTGTTTCAGCCTTACAGACCACAGAGCAGGAAATGGTATTAACACCGGCAAATTGGAACTCCGGCGACGACGTTATGGTTCCATATCTGCCGTACCGGCAAGAAGAACTTGCAGATAATCCGAGTTTAGAGAATGAGTATTACAATGTTGGGAATCGGATGTGGTTCAAAAAAGTGAAAGACAAATAATTAGCCGGATTTTTGTTTTTGACAAATGAATCAAAGGAAAGAAAGGGGAAGAAATTCCCCTTTCGGCATTATTGGACTTGAATTGATTTACTGTATTTGCCCGAAGATCCCAGGCCCCTGCTGAAAGACAATATCAACCGGGATACCTTCGGCATTTATTCGATCCAGATCAGCTTGCAAATCATCCCGAATCGTTCCCATCTGCTCAATTAGCTCAACAGCCTGAGCATAATCGCCGTTCCCCTGAATTGTGAGTAACAAATCAGAAAGTTTCATCATTGCTTCCTTCATCTTTTCAAATTTAACCCGATATGTTCCTGTTAGCTCATCCCGTTCGAAAGCCCCCAAGCTTTGGAAAAAATAAAACCGAATCATGTTCGCTTTACCATGTGCACTGCCGGCACCAAACCGAACCGATCTAAAGATGCCAGCCATAAAGGTTACGAAGTTGTCCATCAAATCTTTATCACCCAACTCTCCCATCTCGTTGAGCTTAGAAACAACCCATAAGCCTAAAATATCAGCCTTGCCTTCTTCTATAGAAGTATACGTATTGCGCAAGGCCTGGCGAACGGTTTTCGTTCCGTCGATGGTATTTCCCAATCCCAACCCGTGTGCAACCTCGTGAAACATGGTATTTTCGAAAAATGCGTCGAACGTAACATGTTGCCGCTGATCTTCAGCAATTAATAAATTTGAAATTGGTACCAGAATCTTCTCAAACTTAGCCTGCATTGCATTTTTAAGCTGAAGCTTACGGCTTCCCTTTTCCGCACGTACCTTTTCGTCGTTTGGCAAATTTATCGCAATTGTTTTACTTCCGGCATTACAATCGCCAGCGTAATAGATTACATCGTAGGCATTCAAATCAGAATCACTTCCCGGCATTTCACTTTTATATGGTGCACCGCAAGGCAACGCGCGTTGCAGTTCTGGCAGTAAAGCCGCAAATTTATCGAGACGCGCACTCCATGCCTTATCTTTAACCAGAATGTATGCTTCATGTGATGCTTTGTAGCCAAACAGCTGATCTTCATAACTTTCAATCGGCCCAACAACAAAGTCGATTATATTATTTTTCATCTCCATCCATGCCATATCGCTGGCATAATAGTCATCAGACAACAAAGCATCTGCCCTTAATTCCAGGTATTTCTTAAGCCCCGGTTCATCAGCTAAAGCGGCTGCCTGCCTCAAATAGTCTGCAGCTTCTTTAATTTCAGTTGCGAATGCAATATGATATGGAACTGACCGCAGCTGACCAAGTGAATCTCGCGTCACGATTGTGTAAAGACTGTTTTTCGTCGGTTCATCCCATGCCTCAAATTCTTCCTTGGTCATATCAACCGGGTAGAACCGCGCACCAGCTGGCTTAGGACCTACACCATCAACAAAGGGTTTATTGTCATTTAATCGTTCCCACGGCCCATAATTAATCTCAATGAACTTGGTCATCGCCTCGCTCGTCGATTTTGCCAAAATTTCGTTTTGGTCACCGTACGCCTCTTTCCAAAACAAGTCGTCCATAATCTTAGCTGCCTTGAAAAGCAAAGGCAACATTTGTCTTTCATGCTCAGTAAGCACTGATAAATCAGTTGTCAATTTGAACGTAGCAAAAGACTCCGCTTTTTGTTCAACACTCATTTCCATTGGTTCTTCTTTCTGTACTTTAGAATTGCACGCAGCAACTAGCAAGGATGTAAACACCAGCAACGAATAGTAAATTTTTTTCATTCTCGGAATATATCAGTTCATAATCTCAACGTACAAATTAAGCGCTGACTATCTCTGTTTCAAAGGCCAAAATCATTATCCCTTGCAACTAGAGCAACTCTTGCATTAAAATCAGAGTACCACTTATTCACCCCTCATACAGAGCCATGCGACTCTAGACACTCAAATGACATTCACCTGTTGATTCCTAACTTTTCCAATAGGAAGCCTCGATACCTATTCTTTTTAGCTGTCTCTTCCCCAGAAAACCTACCTGCTCCTCAACCAAACTGATCAAACGCTCAGTTATTTCTACGTTTGCCTCTGCTCTGGAGGCACGTACAGAACTAAAAATACGAATAATAGGAAGATATAGGTGTTTTTATATCGAATAAAAATGGAACAGCATTAAGATTTCGAACACGATGTCAGACCAACGTTGAATTACTGCTTCAGAAGATTAATAGCACCATACAGCCAAGAGACCAGAGTAGAACATGTATAAAACAAAAAAGAGCCACCTAAAAGGCAGCTCTTTCTGAATATCTTATTTTTTCGGCATTTGAACGCCTCGTTCTTTTGCCATCTGTTCTAATCGTTGTTGGAACTTCGATTTCTTAACCGGCTTTTTCTTATTGGCATGTAATTGTGCGCGAATCTTTTCTTCATCGATCAACACACGGAATAAATACATTTGACCAATCGTAATCAAGTTTGCCAGAAAATAATAGTAACTCAAACCTGCCGGATAGCTGTTCAAAATGAACAGGAACATAAGCGGCATAATATACATCATCGTCTGCATACCCGGCATAGCATTATTCGCGCTGGCCTGTGAGTTCAGTTTAGTCGAAATAATTGTTGTAATGGTCATCAACAAACAGAACAAACTCACGTGATCACCATAAATAGGAATGGTAAATGGCAAGTTAAAAATAGAGTCGTACGAAGACAGGTCGATAGCCCATAAGAAGCTCTCTTGTCTCAACTCAATCGAAGTTGGGAAAAAGAAGAACATAGCGAACAAAATCGGCATCTGCAGTATCATCGGCAAACATCCACCCATTGGATTAACCCCTGCCTTTTTATAAAGCGCCATTGTTGCCTGCTGTTTTTCCATTGGCTTATCCTTACCGAATTTCTCGTTGATTTCATCCACTTCGGGTTTTAGAGCCCGCATCTTAGCCTGTGAAATGTATGACTTGAAGGTGAACGGGAACAAAATCATCTTGATGAAGATCGTTAACAGCAGGATGATAATACCAAAGTTACCAATATGATTGCGCAACAAGTTAAATACGGGAATCACCAAATAACGGTTAACCCAACGCAATACTGAATAACCAAGGTTAATCAAACGGTCCAAATCAATATCATACTGTTTCAGTGTCGTATAATGGTTTGGTCCAAAGTAGAATTGCATTCCAAAATCCTGATCTTTATATGGATCATAAGGGATTGCAATATCCGCAGCAAAATCTCCTACATTCGTCAAATTTGTTTCGTCGTAAGTGTATTTCACTTCAGCTGTAGGGAATGCATCATCTGCAATAATTGTTGAATTGAAGAACAATTGCTTGAAGCTGATCCACTTTACTTTTGTTTTCAGCGATTCTTCGCTTGTTTTCGCAGGAGACAATTTATCCACTTCGTCACCGAAATACTTATAGCTAACTGATGTATAACGATCTTCACCCATCTTAGACTTGCGTTCCAAGCGTGGCCCGGCGTAAGCCCAATTAAAGTTCAAATAGTTAACATTCTGAGCTATCACATTTGTCAAACCATTGGTTTTGATATCAAAACCAACCATAAACGAGTTATGCGACAGCGTATAAACGTATTGTAATGAGCGGCCTTCTCCTGCATCCAAAAACATGCTTACTGTTTTTGCTTCTCCAGGGAACTCCTCATTGTAGTCAATATCACCTTCTTTACCTTTCTTTACTTCTGGTCCATTGGCTACAACGTCTGCATCATCAGTCGAAGGTGTGAAGTATAGGTTGTCAGTAATAATACTTCTGTTCTGAGAGAAAAAACTCAAGCCAAATTTGTTGTCCGGGCCATTAAACAGCACCAGCGGCTTACCCTCATAGGTCTTATAATTTTTAAGCTCGACCGAATAGATCTTACCCCCTTTGGTCGAAAGCTTAACTTTCATCAAGTTGTTCTCTAACGTAACAAACTGTTCTTGTCCGGTTGCTCCCGAAGCAAAGGCTCCGAATTTGTTGACAGCAGTAGCTTCCGCCAAAGCAGTATCAGCAGCCAACTCAGCCTGTTGTTTCTCGGCCAATTCCTTGGCGTGGATTTGAGCTTCCTGCTGGCGCTGAGCCTCAACCTGTGCAATCGAGTCCTGACGCCGATTGGCCGCTTCGATCTCCTCCTGCGACGGTTTGTTCAGGTAACTAAATCCGATCAGGATAGCTAGAATTAAAACTATCCCCGCAATCGTGTTCTTATCCATAATGCTAGTTAATTTTCAAAAATTAGTTTTTTGCAGCATTCACAAATGCTACAAACAGAGGATGCGGATTTAATACGGTACTACTATATTCCGGGTGGTATTGGACCCCAACAAACCATTTATGTCCCGTTATTTCAACAGTTTCAACCAAATTCGTGTCTGGATTGATACCAACCGGTGTCATTCCTCCTTGTTTGAAAGCTTCCAGATAGTCGTTGTTAAATTCGTAACGATGGCGATGACGCTCATGGATTTCTGATTTTCCGTAAGCTTTATACAAGTGTGATTTCTTATCCACAATTTCACACTTGTATGCCCCCAAACGCATTGTTCCGCCTTTTTCGGTAATTCCTTTCTGATCTTCCATCAGGGCGATAACCGGATAAGCTGTTTTTTCATTCATCTCAGTTGAATCGGCACCCTCAAGGTTCAGCACGTTGCG
>QKCF01000268.1 GCA_003246935.1 Sunxiuqinia sp.
ACCAACTCTTTAAATCTTGAATAATCAGCCCCCAGACTGGATAACACCTCATACAGCGATTTAGGAGCGTAAATAGGAGCACTCATCACATATACGAAGCCATCGTTAACCTGGACTATCTTTGAAATTTTCGAACCGGCAATATAGTAATCCGTAGTGCTTGCTGTTTTCTCAACATTTACTTCAAGATACTTTCCGTTCCACATCTGAACAGATAATCCATTAACCAACTTCGTTGGCGTGAATGCCAAATCACTTACACATGTATTGGCAAAAAACTCAGGGTCTTCGATCTGCGCATTGCTCATCTCCGAGTTTTCATAAACCAAAACCGTAAATAACTGATCTTTTGCTTCCAATTTTGAAAAAACATTCTGTTCTGTCAATAAACTGGAGATAGAAGTCAAATCTGCATTTGACTGAATATACGCCTCGGCGGACAAATTTGAAACTTCCACAAATCCGCTTTTCACTACTTTTTCTTCCGGCGTATAATGCTGATCCCACTTATCTGTACAGGAATAACCTATAAGCACTAACGCTGCTATAATGTATAAAAACCTTTTTTTCATAACCTATCCATTAATCGTTAACAGGAATAAATTTCACATAATCTAACTGCAAGCGATACGCGCTATGCGTAGTTGCTCTTGCATCCAGCAGAACGATCTTGAAGTCATGAGAGGCTGTCTCATCAAACTCAATCTCATTAAACAGCACCATATCATAAATTCCGACAGACGCACTCGCCCCGTCGTAAACATACACCTCGTTGTCAGTTTGATCTAACGACACTTTACACAAGCTACCACCGGATACAAAAGGAGACAACGAACTCGCGCTAGCATAGTACAGCTCAACTTTATATTTTCCTTTCAACAGAACCGGCGTTTGCATCGTCACATTACCCAGATAACCCAAATTCACGACCAGCATATCATTCTTGTATGCTCCGTAACTGTTTGTCTGCCCTCCATCATAAGTCTTTGTCAACAAGTAGCCTAACGGAGGATAAGAAGCAACAGTCTTGTTAGCATTCCAGGTATAACTTTTTACAGCATCCGGATCGAATGTAATCCAGTGTTCTTTATCGCTTTGCGGTACGCGATAAATGTCGCCAAGACTGTTCTCTTCACCGTATGCATTCACAAACGATGCAACATCATCATAATCACACACGTCCCAAATGAGCGTGATAGGATTTGGTGAAAAGACTGGCATGTAGTTATCCACTTCATGAAGAACACCATTCTTAGCTGGAATATCTATCATGCCCGAAACCAAAGAGATACCTGAAATTGTTGCGTTATCGTAATTCACAAAATATTCTCCACCAATTAGATGAGTGGACATCACCTGATTGTCAGCCAGCGTACTCCAAACAGCAACGGTATCGTCGTCTACAAACGTAAATAAGTCATCAATATATTTAGTCGAAGAAAGTACGTGATAGGCTACGTATTGATAAAGGGCATTATCTGTACTCTCATAATCGTCTGTAGCTCCAACTTTCGCAGCCAAATCGCCAAGCGAAGAAACACCATCGTTGCTAAATGTTGAGTTTGAGACAACAAAAGCAGTATAATTTCTTCTTACGATGGTTGTTCCGCCGTATTCATTTTGAAGTGTATCGTAAACTGTTTTTAAAACATCATCCCAACCGGTCGCTTCCACTACATCTTTGAAGATTGAATAATCAGAATTCTCATTCAGGCGATCGTAAATGGTTTCAACCAAAGGAGTCAAAACACCATCAAGTGAATAAACCAGACCGTTTGTTACTTCGTTAGCCAGTTCATCAACCCGAGCCTCCTCGTTGATATAAACAGAGTTCAAACCACCGTCTGTCTCTTCACTATCATCGAATGATACACTCAAGTAATCACCGGACACGGTCGCTTTAGTTAATTTACCACCTAATAAAAATTCCTTTTGAGGTACCTCTCCTTCAATCATGTGGTACGTAACCAAAGCTTTGGCATACTCTTTAGTCATACCTGTAGCGTCGCTAATACCTTTGGTGGCATAAAAGGCCTTTACTGCGGTATTATTCGGAGCAAACAGCGTATAGGTTCTACTCGCCTGATTCACTGCATTATACATGTCGGCATACTTCAATATATCGACCCACTCTGAGAATTCGTCCGGACGAGAATCCAGGTAAGTCGCCGCCGGATACAAATCGTACACCACAAAGTTGTCATTTTCGTATGGATCCTGACATGAAAACAGGAGTAATAACACCATACTTAATAGCAAATATTTTTTCATAATCTTAGCTTCCTTTTAGTTTAAGACTTGATAGTAAGGATTCTGAACGAGTTTCTTGTTATTCTCTATCTCACTCGTTTCGATCGGTAAGTACAGTGCATCATCATTATTCAGCACAGAGCGAATCCACGCCGGGTTGGCTGTGTTATTGTATTCAATAACCTTGTTAATCAAAAACTGGTTACGATATTTATAGTCGTCCCGTTTTCCAAGGCGAAGTAAATCATACCAGCGTTTACCCTCAGCCGCCAATTCCATATTGCGTTCGTGTAATACCATTTCCAGCATGTCTCCTTCGCTCAATTCCTCCAGTGCAGGCGTTAGAACTGGGAGCTTCGAGCGGGTACGAATCTCGTTTACCAAATCAAGTGCAGCGCCCCAGCTATCCGAAGAAGAACTCATTGATATCAATGCTTCTGCTTTCATCAGCATAACATCAGCAACACGGTAAACGATGAAGTTAGGATCTTGCTCTGATCCCGACGCTCTTACCTGCTCCTGGAATCCAATACCGCAATATTTCCAGATATATCCAACCGAAGCTTTATCGTAATTGGCACCATCCACGTCAGTAACATAACCTCCATAGAGCGTGCGGACAGCATCATTAACTCCTGTCAAACTGGTTTCTTCAATCCAGTCAGCCAACATTTGCTCGGTGTACAAATAGCCGTAAGTTGCCTTTGCATACAATGTAGCCAAATTATTAGACTGATTATATGTTGATTGATTCCAGTTAATTTCGAATACAGATCCATTACTGTTACCCGGGTAATATAATTCGTACCATTTAGAAGGGTCTGTTACAAATACCGGACGGAAGGATGAAGTAGCATTCAAAATCTCGTTACAGTGAAGAACTGCTGCTTCGTATTCTTCGTTCCAAAGACAAACATCTGCCATCAAAGCATGCAAGGCCCATTTTGTAGCTCGTCCTTTTGTTGCCCAATCTTCCTCATATTTTTCTTTTGCAGCACCTGTTGCCAAAGCATCTGCAATATCAGACTTTATTTGGGCAATGAGTTCCGCAGCGCTTGATTTCTCTTTTTCGTAACTAATTTTATCCGTTTCGTAAGGCGCAGTAATCAACGGAGCATCACGCCAGTTACGTACAATGTAGAAATAACTTAAAGCTCTCAGAAAATAAGCTTCCGCCATGTACGAATTCATAACAGCCTCATCGAAGGTATCATCCCTTTGCTGAACTTTCTCGGCATTAGCCAATACTGAGTTGGCCATATTAATTACCTTATAGAAAGGTGCCCATGAGCTGGACGCTTTGTCATCAGGAGTAACCTGGAACGTTTGAAGTTCTGAGCCATTAGAAGCTAATGGTGTGTAGATGGCTCCCGCGCGCAATTCTCCCCAACGCATGATATACGGTACCGCATCACGCAAATAAACATATCCTGAAGCCAATACCGATTCCACTTCTTCTTTCGAGGTCCAGTATTCATCGCTTACCTGCTCGTTTTCAGGCAGCACTGTCAACCAATCGTTACATGCTGTAAACTGAAAGCCCAGGATTATTACTAATACGAAATATTTTATCTTTTTCATAAATTCGAATCCTCCGTTAGAAGTTAATATTCACACCAAGTGCAAAACGTCTTGAAATAGGTGTATCAGACTCGTCTTTCACCAATGCATTAGTGGCACTCGGCATTTTCACCTCAGGATCTTGTCCTGCATATTTTGTCCAGGTGAACAAGTCATATCCGGTAGCGAAAACGTTCAGGTTTGTCATTCCCAACTTTTTCACAAAGTCGCGCGGCATGTTGTAGCTAAGCGATAAAGTTTTCAAACGAATAAAAGAAGCATCTTCAACGAAGCGATCAGATCCCAGGAAGTTATAACCGTAGTTATACAATGCTCTTGGAATATCAGTGGCATCACCTTCGCTTCTCCATCGCCCTAAAGTGGCAGTACTCTGGTTATCACGACCATACATAGACTCACTATTCATACGGCCTTGGTTAATTACTTTCTGTCCGGCACGACCATGGAAGAAGGTTGTCAAAGTCCAAGCCTTGTATTTTACTTGGAAACCACCACCACCAGTGAATACCGGCATACTATTACCTAAATACACGATATCGTATTGATTGATAACCCCGTCATTATTGATATCCTTATATTTTGCATCACCTGGAAAAGCCTGCAACGGCCCGTTCTGCATAACAATTGCATTTCCGTCAACATCATTCATCACAGCTCCGGAAGCATCACGAGCGTATGTCTCATCAACATTCTGATAAACGCCTTCGTACTTATAACCATAGAATGAACCTACAGGAACGCCTGTTTCCAAACGCTGTGCATAATTCCCGTTATTGAAGGTGTAGGCTTCCTGAGTAAGGTTGTCAGGTAAGGATACAATTTTATTGACGTTACGGTTGATGTTAGCATTTACAGAAACACGCCAGTCTTTGTTTTTGAATACTTCGTAGTCGCCGCGTAACTCAATACCGGTGTTTGTAATCTCACCCGAGTTATACCAGGCAATTGTCGTAAATCCAGTTGAAGCAGGAACCTTAACATTCTTTTGCAGCAAGTCATCTGTTTTCTTGTGATACCAGTCAAACGTAAGCTTGAACTTGTTATCCGCTAAGATAATATCTGCACCAAAGTCGATTTCTCGGGAAGTTTCCCATTTCAAATTGTCCAGCTGAATTTTATAGGGGGCAATTGCTGCCATATCCATATAATTCTCGCTCAAAGCTTTGAATGAGCCAATATAGGGTGAAGAACCGCTTGGTGAACGACCTGAAACACCGTAGCTCAAACGCATCTTTGCCTGATCAACCCAACCTAAATTTTTGATAAAATCTTCTTCCTGCGCTTGCCATGCAAGTCCGACAGCAGGGAAAGCTCCCCAACGTTCTGATTTACCCAAACTTGAATTTCCTTCGAAGTTTACAGTTGCATTCACCATGTAACGTTCCATAAACGTATAGTGAGCATTCAAAATACCTGAAGTAGAACGAGTTTCAGAATTACCAGAACCATAGCCAGTCACTGCACCACCTGTTGTGGGGTCAGCTAAACCGGAAGAAGCAGCACCTGAAATTTGACTGTAATAACTTGATCCCTTGTATTGTTCTGTTCTTAACAATCCCATTGCAACCAGGTTATGTTTTTCTTCCCAGTTTTTGCGGAACAACAGTTTGTTTTCAGTAATCAGGTTGAAACCATCTGACATTGCATCTGAACTTCTATTGGCATAGGGGCTTACACCTGTAACACCAGTAGCAACCTGTGGTAAGAATTTCTCATTGCGGTTTGTAGTTAACTTCATACTTGTATAACCAGTATAGGTTAACTCCGGAGTGATGTAATAATTTAAACGGAATGTGATCCGGTTTTCACGAATTGACGTGAGGTTATAACCTTCGTTAACCAGTGCAACCGGGTTGTAATTCTTTTGCCCGGTAAAAGCTCCCTGGAATTCATCGCTGTTTTGACGAGAGAAATACAAATTGGTGCGCTCTCCAGTTTCTTCATCAATCCAATACGGACTTTTATTCGGCATTTTTGCCATAGCTTCCGAACGGGCGCTTCTCCATGCACTACTCCCGCTATCATAGTTTCCTTCTTTTTCAGTTTGTGTGAAACTGTAGTCAACATCCACACGCAATTTCTGAGAGAAGTTGTAGTTAATACTTAACAATGAAGTAAAACGGTCTAACGAAGTACCGATTGTAGTACCCTGATCGTTCAAATAACCAACAGAAAAGCGGTAGATTGCTTTATCACCACCACCAGACATGGAGAAGTTGTTGTCTGATACAATCGAAGTACGACGAACTTCATCTAACCAATTTGTATTCTGATTATATTCATCAAAATAACGCCAGGTTGGACTGTAGTTGATTTCAGGAGTGTCGAACAACAATTGAAGTAAATCCTGAGAATTCGCTAAACCTCGTGCATTCGCTGTATTCCAAATCGCATCCTGCATCAATGCCACATATTCGTTACCGTTCAACATTGGAATTGGATCCGGCTCAAAACGAGTAGTCAACTTAGATGAGAATGTAAATCTGGTTTTCCCTTTTGATCCTTTCTTCGTTGTAATCATCAAAACACCATTACCCCCTTTGGTACCCCAGATAGCTGTTGCTGCAGCATCTTTCAATACTTCAATTGATTCAATATCGGTAGGTGCAATGTTCACCAACTGACCGAAGTCTTCCGCATTCGCAGTCGCGAAATTGAAGTCATCGCTGATGCTTGTATTATATGGAATACCATCGATAACAATCAACGGGTCAGCAGATGCATTCAAGGTACTGGTACCACGAATACGAATTGAACTTTTCGCCCCCGGGTCACCACCGGAGATAATATCCACACCTCCAAGTTGTCCCTGAAGGGCTTCTTCCAAAGTGGTAACCGGCGATACCGACATAATTTCATCCATCTCAACACGCTGGGTTGCTGATGTTTGTTGTTTTTCGGTGATACCAGTAACACGGTCAACGTGACGACCTGACACCACAACTTCCGTCATAACTTTGTCTTCTGATTCCAGCACAACATCAAGCGTTGACTGACCAGTGTACGGAACTTTCTTACTTTTTAATCCAATGAAAGACACAATGATATTCAGGCCTTTTTCATTGGCCGGTACACGGAAGTTATATTCTCCGTTACCTCCGGTAGCAACACCAGTGAGGAAACGGTTCTGGTTGTTTGCGACAACCACGTTCGCCCCTGGAATAGGTTGCTTTACTCCGTCAACCATTTCAAAAACCCGACCGGACAGAACTTTCGTATTCTGTGCCTGAAGTATTCCTGAAAACAGGAGTAAAAAGACAATTATTAAATATTTTATTTTAGTCATAATGAATCGGTTTCATGAGAAATACTAAATTTTCTAATGTCGGCAATATCAAATTCGAAATGCCGGGCTTAAGCTTCTTTTATAGGCTTTAGCCAATCACATTAAAGCACTCCGTTGATATAGTGTACCCCACCATCTCCGTATGCAAATGGTAAATAATCAAAATCAGGAACAACATCAACAACTGCAGGACTAGTGATACCAAACATCGGCATCCCCAACTGCACGCTTAATTTTGAGCCATTGTCTATGATTTGCAGAGGCACGCGATTAATTGAAGTTCCATCGGAGTAATAAAGCATGGATCCATATTCACCATTCACACCTGAGCCTATATAAGGATAGGTTGTTAACCCATTGTCCTCTGTCGGAACGAAATAGCACTTTAAGTATGCTGCCAGCGTTGTCGGATCTGTAACCTGACCATCTGTTCCAACTCCTGGAATTTTGCCAGCAACAGCAGCCGTTTCAATTGCTTCATTCGTTGGAACAAAAGCAACACACCGTAATCCAACTAAGAAGTTTAAGCTTTGGTTAGCGATGTCTACTAATCCAGCATCTCTCAACAACTGAGAAAATTTATAGTATGGGTATGTTGCATCATTAGTG
>QKCF01000354.1 GCA_003246935.1 Sunxiuqinia sp.
AGGAAGTTCACCATTGGCACACCCGGAATTTCTACCGGATACTGGAAGCTCAGGAACAAGCCCATACGTGCACGATCTTCAGGAGACATATCCATCAGGTCTTCACCAAGGAATGTTACTTGACCGTCAACAATCTCGTATCCTTCGCGACCGGTTAACACATTACCCAAAGTACTTTTTCCGGCACCGTTAGGCCCCATGATGGCGTGAATCTCGCCCGGCTTGATCTCGAGGTTAACCCCGTTCAATATTTGTTTTCCCTCAACTGAGGCTTTTAAATTCTTTATTGTTAGCATATCGTATAAATTCCAAGTTACAAGTTTAAAAATCCAAATTCTTTGCGGGCCCCCGGATTAACCAACGCTACCCTCTAAACTAATCTGAAGCAGTTTTTGCGCTTCAACGGCAAACTCCATCGGCAGTTTATTCAACACTTCCTTGGCATAACCATTCACAATCATACCGATCGCATCCTCTGTTGAGATACCGCGCTGGTTACAATAGAAGATTTGGTCTTCACCAATTTTCGAAGTGGTTGCTTCGTGCTCAATAACCGCTGATTTATTAGCAACTTCAATATAAGGGAATGTGTGTGCGCCACAGGTAGATCCCAACAGCAACGAGTCGCACTGCGAGAAGTTACGGGCATTGGTTGCTCCCGGCATAACTTTCACCAACCCCCGGTAAGCATTGTCGCTTCGTCCGGCAGAGATACCTTTCGACACGATTGTACTTTTCGTGTTCTTACCAATGTGGATCATTTTGGTACCGGTATCAGCCTGCTGGAAATTATTGGTTACCGCAACCGAGTTGAACTCACCCACTGAGTTATCGCCCATCAGAATACAGCTTGGGTACTTCCAGGTAATCGCTGAACCAGTTTCAACCTGAGTCCAACTGATTTTTGATGACTCACCGCGACAAACACCACGTTTAGTCACAAAGTTGTAAACCCCGCCTTTACCGTTTTTATCACCAGGATACCAGTTCTGAACGGTTGAATATTTCACGTCGGCGCGATCCATGGCAATGATTTCGACAACAGCTGCGTGCAACTGGTTCTCGTCACGCATTGGAGCGGTACAACCTTCCAGGTAACTCACTTTACTATCGTCGTCAGCTACAATCAAGGTACGTTCAAACTGACCTGTCCCCGCTGCATTGATACGGAAGTAAGTTGACAATTCCATCGGGCATTTAACGCCCTTCGGAATGTAACAGAACGAGCCATCAGAGAAAACTGCCGAGTTCAACGCTGCAAAAAAGTTATCGGTAACAGGAACAGACATCCCCAGGTATTTCTGGATCAAGTCCGGGTGCTCCTTCACTGCTTCTGAGAACGAGCAGAAAATAATGCCCTTCTCAGCCAAGGTTTCTTTGAATGTTGTTTTTACAGACACACTATCAATTACGGCATCAACAGCCACCCCTGACAAGATTTTTTGTTCTTCCAGTGGAATTCCCAATTTATTGAAAGTCTCCAGCAAGTCCGGATCTACTTCATCCAAACTTTCCAATTCCTTTTTCTTTTTCGGGGCCGCATAATAAATAATATCCTGGAAGTCAATTTCCGGAATTTTCAAATAAGCCCAGTCCGGCATTGGCATCTTCTGCCACTTACGGAACGCCTCCAACCGAAAGTTCAACATAAACTCCGGCTCCTCCTTCTTCGCAGAGATGGCTCGAATAATATCTTCATTTAACCCCTTAGGCAGGGTATCCATGTCGAAATCAGACACAAAACCAAACTCATACTCCTTCGACGTAACCTCGTGTAAAATTTTATCTTGTTCTTCCATATTCTATTTCAATTCTGTGACTGTATAACAATCAAGTATTCGGCATGTTTAAACTATTATTGCAAAGATAGCTAAGTAAGCTTATTTTTGCATAACGAATGCATGATTCACACTTCGACATCTGATATTTAAAAAATGGATAATAAAAAAGCAACACCTGTTTCAAATTTGGGTGAATTTGGATTAATTCATCACCTAACAGATCAAATTCAGTTAAAAAATGCAAGCACATTGAAGGGTATCGGCGACGATGCGGCTGTGCTGGACTACAAAAATAAGCAACAGGTTGTTACCACCGACCTCCTGGTCGAAGGCATCCATTTCAACTTGATGTATGTACCTCTAAAGCACCTGGGATACAAAGCAGTTGTTGTAAACCTTTCGGATGTTTATGCGATGAATGCTACTCCGAAACAAATTACCGTTTCAATTGCAATCTCGAATAAGTTTTCGGTTGAAGCCATCGACGATCTTTACGACGGTATTAAGCTGGCTTGCGAAAAATACAGCGTCGATTTAATTGGCGGCGACACAACTAGCTCCGTTACAGGCCTGGTAATTAGTGTAACTGCCATAGGTGAAGTTGAAGATGGCAAAGCGGTATATCGCAACAGCGCGAAAGTGAACGACCTCATTTGCGTTTCCGGCGACCTGGGTGGTGCTTATATGGGCTTACAGCTATTGGAACGCGAAAACGAAGTTTATAAGGTGAACCCGAACGAGCAACCGCAACTGGAAGGCTACGACTATATTTTGGAACGCCAATTGAAACCCGAAGCACGCCCCGACATCATCAAGGCCCTGCAAAAACTGGAGATTACACCAACATCGATGATCGACCTGTCGGACGGACTGTCGTCGGATCTGATGCACATCTGTACCCAATCGAAAGTGGGCTGTATGATTTACGAGGAAAAGATTCCGCTCGACTATCAGACCAAACGCTTTGCCGATGAGCTGAGCATTAACCCGCTGGTTGCAGCGCTGAATGGTGGCGAAGACTACGAACTGCTGTTCACAATCCCGATTACCGATCACGACAAAATTAAAAATGACCCGGACATTACCGTAATCGGTCACATTTGCGAAGCCGAAAAAGGATTAAACCTGGTAACCGGTCTCGGATCAATGATTGAGTTACAAGCTCAAGGCTGGAACCATCTAAAAAAAGAGGAAGAATAATAACCGGTAACGATATTCAAAACGGCTTTCAGCTCAACGCGGGAAGCCGTTATTTTTTTTTACGAAGCGTCGTTCAACAAAAAAGAGGTCACCAAACGGCAACCTCTCCTTCATATCGTATATTTTCAGCTGAATTAATCCGGGAAATAGCCACGGATAATACCACGTTTTGAGTCTTTTACGAACAACAAGATTTCGTCGCGTTCCGGAGTAGCCGACATTTCTGCTTCAATAATCTCAATAGCCTGAGTCGTGTTCAAACCTTTTTGATAAATGTAGCGGTAAATATCTTGCACTTCACGGATTTTGTCATTATTGAATGCACGACGACGCAAACCAATTGAGTTTATACCAACATAAGAAAGCGGTTCACGACCAGCTTTAATAAATGGAGGTACATCTTTACGTACTAACGAACCACCCGAGATCATAACGTGCGTTCCGATGTGTACAAATTGGTGAACGGCAGTCATACCACCGATAATTGCCCAATCGTCAACAGTAACCTCACCAGCTAATTGTGTGCTGTTTACAAGGATTACATTATTACCTACAATACAGTCGTGAGCAACATGCACGTAAGCCATGATCAAACAATTGCTACCAATAACCGTTTTCCCACGAGCAATGGTACCACGGTTCACGGTAACGCACTCACGAATGGTTGTGTTATCACCGATTTCAACAGTTGTATATTCACCCTTGAATTTCAGGTCCTGAGGAGCGGCTCCGATTACAGCACCCGGAAAGATCCGGCAGTTTTTCCCGATGCGAGTTCCGGGTAAAATCGTAACATTGGAGCCAATGCGTGTGCCTTCTCCAATAACTACATCTTTATCTACGGTAACAAATGGTTCAATAACCACGTTGTCTGCTACCTGAGCCTCGGGATGTACGTAAGATAATGGTTGTTTCATTTTCTATTGTTTCAGTCTTTTTTTTTAGTTTTTTACAATCTGAGCCATAAACTCGCCCTCTGCAACTAAAGTTTTGCCAACGTAGCATAAACCTTTCATATTTGCAATACCTCTTCGAATTGGGCTAGTGAGTGTTATCTTGAATATTAACGTATCACCCGGCACCACTTTTTTTCTGAACTTCACGTTGTCAACGCGAATAAAGTAGGTCGAATATTTTTCTTCCTTGCTATGCAAAACATAAAGACCACCACATTGAGCCATTGCTTCAATCAGCAAAACGCCCGGCATAACCGGTTCGTTCGGGAAGTGTCCGGTAAAGAACGGTTCATTAACTGTAACATTCTTGATACCGATGATTGAATCGTCTGTAATCTCAGTAATTTTATCAACCAACAGGAATGGGAAACGGTGTGGAAGTGCTCCTTTAATTTGATTCACATCCATCACAGGTGTTACCTCAGGATCGTAAGTCGGAATTTGGTTGCGCTTCAAGTTCTGGTATTCCTTCTTCAGCACTTTCGCAAATTCGGTGTTTACACCGTGGCCCGGTTTTGTTGCAATAATACGCCCTTTAATACGTACGCCTGCCAAGCTCAAGTCGCCAACCACATCTAACAGTTTGTGGCGAGCACACTCGTTTTCGAACTGAAGGTCCAGGTTGTTCAAAATACCGGTTTCCTTTTGGATCTCCACACGCTCGTGATTGAACAAGTCAGCCAAACGATCCAGTTCTTCCTGCGACACCTGACGATCCATAATCACAATGGCATTATCCAGATCACCACCTTTTACAAGGTTATGTTGAAGTAGAAATTCCAATTCACGCAAGAATACAAATGTGCGACAAGGCGCAATCTCTTTCGCAAATTCAGAAAGACTGTCCATCGACGCAAATTGGTTGTTCAATACACTTGAGTTAAAGGCAATCATGGCATTCACACGATAATCGTCGTCCGGCAATGCAATCAACTCAGATCCGGTTTTCGGATCCTTGTAAACAATCTTTTCTTTGATTTCGAAATACTCGCGCTCAGCATTCTGCTCAACAACGCCTGCTTTTTCAATGGCTTCAACAAACATGCGGGCGCTTCCGTCCATAATCGGCATTTCCTGATTATCGATTTCAACCAACACATTATCCAAATCCATCCCAACCAAAGCAGCCAAAGCATGCTCAATTGTGCTCAAACGGGCATTGTCTTTTACCAAAACAGTACCCCTGGAAGTGTCTCCTACAAAATTGGCATCAGCATCAATTATTGGCTGACCTTCCAGGTCAACACGTTTAAACTTAAAACCGTGATTTTCGGGCGCAGGTTTGAAAACTGCAGTGACCACACAGCTTGTATGCAGGCCTTTTCCGCTAACTGTAAATTCGCCAGCGAGGGTCTTTTGTTTCTGTATCATCATTCTTTATTCGAAGTCTGTTCTTCGCTTAATTTGGCTTTCAAAGCTTTTATTTCTTTCTGAAGTTCGTCTACGGTAGCCTTCAATTCCGGCAGTTTGCGTGTCACAACAAATGTTTTCAAAGCACGGTCATGATCCATTGCCGGAGCTCCCAGCAAGATTTTCCCTTCCTTCACACTATTCGTGATGCCAGCCATCGCCCCGAGTGTTACCCGGTCGCCTATATTTAAGTGGCCTGCAATACCTACGTGTCCGGCAACAATACAGTTTTTGCCAATCTTTGTTGATCCGGCAACACCTGTCATAGCTGCCATTACGGTATTTTCGCCAACCTCACAGTTGTGTGCAATCTGGATCAGGTTATCCAATTTAGCACCTTTTCGAATAATTGTTGAGCCCATCGTAGAGCAGTCGATTGTTGTATTAGCACCGATTTCAACATCGTCCTCAATAATCACATTACCAACCTGGGCTATCTTCTTATAGGATCCGTCAGGTGTTGGAGCAAAACCAAAACCATCGGCACCAATTACTGCACCGGCATGGATAATGCAGTTATCGCCGATTACACAGTCGTCATAAATTTTCACACCAGGAAAAATGATCGTATTCTTACCTATTTTTACATTATTCCCGATGAATGCCTGCGGGTAAATTTTCGATCCATTGCCCACGATTACGTTTACTCCGATGTAAGCAAATGCACCTATATATATATTGTCTCCAACTTTTGCCGAAGGATCGACAAATGAAGGTTGCTCAACACCAAATTTTTGAGGTTTCGTTTGCTGATAGAGTTCCAACAAAGCTGCCATCGACTGGTAAGGATCTTCAACTCGAATGAGTGTACACTTAACCGGCTTTTCCGGTTTGAATTCGTGTCGAACCAACACAATTGAAGCGTCGGTATCGTAAATATATTTTTCATACTTTGGGTTAGCTAAAAACGCCAGTGTTCCCGGCTTTCCGTCTTCAATTTTTGAGACATTATTCACGCTAACATTTTCATCGCCTTCGATTGTACCTTGCAGAAAATCAGCGATTGTGATTGCTTTAAATTCCATATCTTATTTCTTGGAGCGGTGCAAAAATAGGTTTAATTTACCTAATGTCCAATTCTTTCGGATAACACACAAAATATTTCCTGACTGTGTGCGCCAACCCTGATAAATTAATATCTGAAGCCTCGTTTATCTCACAAATTTTTCCGTTTTTCTGCAAAATATTAATACGGTTATCATCAGCCGCATATGCACTGTTCGTGATTGAATCATGCACCAGAAAATATCCCAAATCTTCCTCACCAACCCTAAACCGGTCAGCTATTTTTTCCTGAATTGACTTAATCTGGTTGGGCCGAAAATCCTTATCCTGAAGCTTAATTCGATACAACTTCCGGTTAATCAAACAAGTCGACAGGTAAGACAAGATCGAATCTTCATGAAACTGCCATTGCTTAATTGATGCAATTACATCATCATCCTCCAGCCCCGCAAAGACTGCAAGCAGCGTTCGTCCCATGCGGGTTTCGCCTTGCTTCAGCTGATCCAATGTAATTTTATCTTTAAGGAAAACCTCTAGACTTGGGGTTGCAAACAAGTCAACGCCACGCAAGGCCAGCTCTTTGGCTCGTTTCAACACATTAACCAACAAGAACTCTGCAGAAAGCACTGTTTTATGCAAATAAACCTGCCAATACATCAAGCGGCGGGCGATCAAAAACTTTTCTATCGAATAAATACCTTTGGCTTCTACAACCAATTCATCATTCCGAACATTCAACATCCGAATGATGCGATCCGAGCCGATCACTCCCTCAATGACTCCGGTGAAAAAACTATCGCGTCGAAGGTAATCCAGACGGTCAACATCCAACTGGCTGGCTACCAATTGATGCAGGAATTTCTTAGGATATTCATCTTTAAAGATTTGGATAGCCATCGCCAAACGACCTTCAAACTGTCGATTCAGATCCTCCATTAATAACACAGAAATATCTTCATGCACCAATCCCTCCACAATAGAATACTCCAACGCATGTGAAAAAGGCCCATGCCCGATGTCGTGCAACAAAATAGCAACAGTAACTGCTTCCGCTTCGTCGTCAGTTATCTTCACCCCCTTTATTCGCATGTCAGTAATGGCTGACCGCATCAAAAAAACGGCACCAATTGCATGTTCGAAGCGCGTGTGATTGGCTCCCGGGAACACAATACACGACAAACCCAACTGCTTAATCCTTCTTAGTCGCTGAAAATAGGGATGTTCAATCAGATCGAAGATTAATTCCGATTGAATGGTAATAAATCCGAATACCGGATCATTAATAATCTTCTTCTTGTTTGTTTTCAAACTACTGAGGTATTCATGGATAAAATATGAGTCTCAAAAATAGAAAAACTTTTCAATCTGACTCAGAGGTCCATTCTTCTAAAAACATTCCTGAAAATCACAAACTTCCACATTTTGTAGTTTCGAAGCTTTTTTGTACTTTTGCGTCGACAAATGAAATCATCCACAGGATAGGGGACCGAAAGTCCCCTATTTTATTAGCCATACGAAATGATTAACAAAAGCACAATCATTACTTTGATCGAAGAAAAACTGACTGAAGATCAGTTTATTGTTGAGGTTGAAGTTAGCCCGGCAAACCAGATTTCAGTACAGATAGACAGCGAAAACGGCATTTCAATTGACGACTGCGTAGCCATCAGCCGCCAGATTGAAGGGAACCTGGATCGCGAAGAAGAAGATTTTGAACTTCAGGTCTCATCGGCCGGTCTTGGGCAACCATTCAAAGTTTTTCGTCAATATACCAAGAACATTGGACGTGAAATTGAGGTTGTATTAAAAGACGGACAAAAACTTGAAGGTATTCTAAAGGGCGTTCAGGAAACATCTTTTGAGCTTGAAACGTCAAAGAAAGAGAAAATCGAAGGCAAAAAGAAAAAAGAGCTCGTAACAAGAGTGCTTTCGATTGCGTTTGATGAAGCAAAAACAGTAAAAAACATTATAAAATTTTAAAACGGGGCAAGATGGATACGATTAATCTTATCGATACCTTTTCCGAATTTAAGGACCTGAAGAATATTGACCGGGTCACAATGATGAGTGTTCTCGAAGATGTATTTCGCAATGTTTTGCAAAAAACTTACGGAACCGACGAAAACTTCGACATCATTATTAACATTGATAAAGGTGACTTTGAAATTTGGAGAAACCGGACCGTTGTCGCTGACGACGAAATTACCGAACCAAACCTTCAAATTACGTTGACTGCTGCCAAAAAGATCGATGAGGATTACGAAATCGGCGAAGAAGTAACCGACGAAGTAAAACTTCATGATTTTGGCCGTCGTGCTATCTTGAACCTCCGTCAAAATTTGGCCAGCCGAATTCTGGAACTGGAAAAAGATCATATTTACAATAAATATAAAGGCAAAATCGGGGATATCGTAACCGGTGAAGTTTACCAAGTTTGGAAAAAAGAAATCCTGATTTTGGATGACGAAGGCAACGAGTTGCTGTTACCAAAACAAGAGCAAATTCCTTCTGATTATTTCCGCAAGGGTGACACGCTACGCGCTGTTGTTTTCAAGGTTGATTTGCGCAACAACAACCCGGTAATTATCCTGTCGAGAACGTCACCTGTATTCCTGGAACGATTGTTCGAATTGGAAGTACCTGAAATTTTTGATGGCCTGATCACCATCAAAAAGATTGTTCGTGTACCGGGAGAACGTGCTAAAGTTGCCGTTGAATCGTACGACGAACGTATTGACCCAGTTGGTGCATGTGTTGGTATGAAAGGTTCTCGTATTCACGGTATCGTTCGCGAGCTGAGAAACGAAAACATCGACGTTATCAACTTCTCCAACAACTTGCAACTTTTCATCCAGCGGGCATTAAACCCAGCAAAGATTTCTTCCATCAAGATTCACGAAGACATCAAACGTGCTGACGTATACCTGAAACCGGATGAAGTATCATTAGCCATTGGTAAAGGTGGTTTAAATATTCGCCTGGCCAGCCAGCTTACGGGTTACGAAATTGATGTATACCGCGAAATGGCTGCCGACGAAGAAGATGTTAACCTGGATGAATTCGCTGACGAA